>DLPA01000171.1:31220-33947 GCA_002479815.1 bacterium UBA7470
AGTAAAAAAAGTGAGCTGCTCACGCAAGTATTACCGAGCTTTCAAGAAATTTAATTCTCAAAAATAGCCATTTTTTTAACAAGATGCACTTCGGAAGCGTCAAAAATAGGAATTTTTGACCTCCTGGACGATTCGGAAAGCGGTTTTTTCTTATTTTTAGGCTATTTTTGATGATGAAAATTGCAGAAAGCCCCGTATTACTTGCGTAAGCAGCTCACTTTTTTTGCTATCCATCTAGGAGACACTGCATGGACGATACCCAGTTGTTGCGCTACTCGCGCCATGTCTTGCTGGACGAGTTGGGCATAGAGGGGCAAGAACGGCTTTTGGCCTGCAAGATGCTGATGGTGGGGGCTGGTGGTTTGGGGTCGTCTGCGGGCCTGTTTTTGGGCAGTGCGGGCGTGGGTGAATTGGTCGTGGTCGATCACGACACCGTCGATGCCACCAACTTGCAACGCCAAATTGCCCACAACTTGACCCGCATCGGCCAGCCCAAAGCCGAATCCCTGCAAGCCGCCATTGCCGCCATCAACCCCGATGTGCGGGTCGTTCCCGTCACGCAACGCGCCGATGCGGCCTTGCTGGCGACGCTGGTGGCACAAGCCGATGTGGTGTTGGACTGCACCGACAACTTCAGCACCCGCCACGCCATCAACCGCGCTTGCGTCGCCCAGCGCAAGCCATTGGTGTCTGGCGCAGCCATTCGCTTTGACGGCCAGTTGAGCGTGTACGACAGCCGCGATGCCGCAGCCCCCTGCTACGCCTGCGTGTTCCCCGAAACCTCGGGCGTGGAGGAAACCCGCTGCGCCACGATGGGCGTGTTTGCTCCACTGGTCGGCATCATCGGCACGATGCAGGCGGCAGAAGCCCTCAAAATCGCCAGCGGCATCGGCTCTCAATTGGTCGGTCGCCTGCTCATGCTCGATGGTCGGCGCATGGAATGGACCGACATCCGCCTGCCCCGACACGCCGCCTGTCCGGTTTGTGGGGCTTGAGGTCAACCTTCGCCCAAGGCACCCAAGCGCACCAGCTTCACCTCGCCTTGCAGCATGGGTTTGCACAGGATTTTGTAGCCATCGGCATCGAAGGCGGGGGCGAGGCGTTGGGTGTGGCTCAGGTCGCGGGCGCTGTCTTCGTCAGGTGCTGAACCCAAATAGCACCAATTTTGCACGACATGGACTTGGTGCAGGCGCGGCCAGCCGTCTTCTTCGTGGGTTTCGATCAAGCCCACCGCCCCCTCGTAAGGCCAGCATTGCAGTTGCAGGGCACGCAGCGCAGCGAACAGGCGTTGCTCGTGGGCCTCTGCGCTCTCGCGTCCGGCACACACGCCCGCGCATTGCTGGAGCATGGCCCGAAAGCAAGCGCGTCCCGTGCTCAGTTTTTCTAGCCCCAAATGCCCATAGCACAGGCGATGGGCATCGGCCACCGCACGTAGGAAATCGTGCGCGGCACGCGGGCTGACGAACAAGCCGTACAACTGCGGAGTATGGGCAAAGTCCACCTCGCGCGCGTACGCCACCTCGGGGCGGCCTTGCGCATCAAGGCGAACGGTACACAACTGCCGATTGCGGCGCAGTTGGTGGTTGAACAGGGGCTGCTGCTGCTTCACCATTTGCGCCTCCAACAACAGCGCCCCAATTTCGCCTGCGGTGCGGATGCAGCTGATGCGACGGGTTTGGTGCAGCAGCTTGGCCTCGTCTGGGTTGCGCAAGTGCGACAGCACCCGTGTGCGAATGTGAACGCTTTTGCCGATGTACAAAGGCAAATGATCTGAGTCGCCATGAAACACATACACCCCCGGCCCATTGGGCAAATCGGCCACCGCCTCCCGCAGGTGTTGGGGATAGCTATAGGACAGCTTCGCAGCAGAAGAACGTGGTACACGAGGAGGCATACAACACCCAGAACAACCAAAGTGGGACGGCAACGTAAAATCAGGGTTTTACCTAAAACCTCCGTATTGTCCGCCATGTCTATTTTTGCCCGTCCTCACTACGACTCTGAAGCGACTCAGTTTTTGAACTCTCTGAAGCAAGATCGTCCTTATTTGGATGCGCAGCAGCGCCAAGGCCGTTCTTTGCTGTGGGACAAGCAAATCGACCGTGAGGTGCAGCGTGACATTCAAGCGGGTCGCGTAGCGCAAAAGCCCTACCCCTACCAAACCGAGCCTTCTCAGCTCTGATTCTTGTCGCGGTTGTCGCCTTAGTTTTCTCGCTTCAGCGTGGTCGCAGACACAACAAACCCGGTCGAGCACCGCACTGCGGCTGAAGACGACCCCTTGGTCGCCTATGCGCGGCTGTACGGCGAGCCTTTGCTGGCCTTGCCGCAAGACCTCTACATCCCGCCCGATGCCCTGAAGGTGTTTTTAGAGGCGTTTGAAGGCCCGCTGGACTTGCTGCTGTACCTCATCCGCAAACAGGATTTCAATATTTTTGACATCCCTATGGCGACGGTGACACAGCAGTACTTGCGCTACATCGACGAGATTCGCACCGCCAACCTAGAGCTGGCCGCCGAGTATTTGCTGATGGCCGCCATGCTCATCGACATCAAATCGCGCTTGCTCTTGCCCCGCCCCAAAGCCGCTGGCGATGCCGAAGCCCAAGACCCCAGAGCCGAACTCACCCGCCGCTTGCTGGAGTACGAACGCATCAAGCGAGCCGCGCAACTTCTGGACGCAATGCCGCAAGTCGGGCGCGATCTGTTTGTGGCAGATGTGCGTGCGTC
>DLPA01000171.1:34096-35171 GCA_002479815.1 bacterium UBA7470
CACCACCACATCGCACAAGAAGAGCTGTCGGTGCGCGAGTTCATGGTTCACATCCTGCAAACCCTCAAGCACCAAGGCTTTGTCGAGTTTGCCAAGCTCTTTGATCCGCGTCGCGGCATCCACGTCGCCGTCGTTACCTTGATTGCCATGCTGGAGCTGGCGAAAGAAAGCCTGGTCGAACTGACACAAGCCGCCGCCTTTGCCCCCATTTATGTACGCTTGGCCTACAAACCCTTGAGCGCAGAAGCGCCTTGAATCGCTGAAAGAAACCTAACTGCTCAGTCTTTGTCAGCTTCCCCCCTCCCAACCTCTCCCCGCTGGGGTGAGGCGCTGAAAGCCACGCTCGCCGACAGCGGTGACGTCACTCCCTCCACCAGCGGGGGAGGGTTGGGGTGGGGGAGCGATGAGAAGGAGTTGAGCATTGAATTTTTTGAATCATTTTTATGACCACCTCGTTTGAATTTGATGTCATCATCATCGGCAGTGGGCTGGCGGGCTTGAGTGCCGCCCTGCAACTCGCCCCCACCCACCGCGTCGCCGTGCTGACCAAACGCCGCTTGAACGATGGCGCAAGCGCCTGGGCGCAAGGCGGTATTGCAGCCGTGATGGACGAGAGCGACTCGTTCGACAACCACGTCCAAGACACTTTGGTGGCAGGCGCGGGCTTGTGCGACGAGCAAACCACGCAAATGGTCGTCGAACACGCGCCCGAGGCCATACGCTGGCTGCAAAGTCTGGGCGTGCCCTTTTCCACCGAACAGGGCGATTTGCACCTGACCCGCGAAGGCGGTCACAGCCACCGCCGCATCGTCCACGCCGCCGATGCCACAGGTGCGGCGGTGCAACAAACCCTGACCGAGCGCGTGCGGGCCACGCCGTCCATCACCCTCTTTGAGCATCACATGCTGGTCGATCTCATCACCGATAGACGCTTGGGTGGGCACGACGCACGCTGCTACGGGGTTTATGTGCTGGACGAGGAAAGCGACACCGTGCTCACCTTCAGCGCCCCACACACCATCTTGGCGACGGGGGGCGCGGGCAAGGTCTATCTCTACACCACCAACCCCGACAC
>DLPA01000171.1:35210-36329 GCA_002479815.1 bacterium UBA7470
CCCGACACCGCCACGGGCGACGGTATCGCCGCTGCGTGGCGGGCGGGCTGTCGGGTGGCGAACATGGAATTCATTCAATTCCATCCCACCTGCCTCTACCACCCCCATGCCAAAAGCTTTTTGATTTCGGAAGCCGTGCGCGGCGAAGGCGGCAAGCTCTTGCTGCCGCAGTCGGCAGGCGGCGGGCGCTTCATGCCCCAGCACGACCCCCGTGAGGAATTGGCCCCGCGCGACGTGGTGGCGCGTGCCATCGACTTTGAGATGAAAAAACACGGTGTCGATTGCGTGTACTTGGACATCTCGCACAAGAGCCAAGCCTTCATCGAACACCACTTCCCCAACATCCGCGCCCGCTGTTTAGCACTGGGCATCGACATCACCACCGACCCCATCCCCGTCGTGCCCGCCGCGCACTACACCTGTGGCGGGGTCGTCACCGACTTGTCCAGCCGCACCGACGTGGCCGGCCTGTACGCCGTGGGCGAAACCACCTGCACGGGGCTGCATGGGGCCAACCGCCTCGCCAGCAACTCGCTGCTGGAGTGCATGGTGTTTGCCACGGCTGCCGTGCAAGACATCGTGCGCCAGCCCACGCCGCAGCGCCCCAGCCTGCCCGCATGGGACGACAGCCGCGTCACCGACCCCGATGAAATGGTCGTCGTCACCCACAACTGGCACGAGCTGCGCCGCTTCATGTGGGACTATGTGGGCATCGTTCGCACCACCAAACGCTTGGAACGCGCGGCGCACCGGATTGCGCTGCTGCAAAAAGAGATACAAGAGTTCTACGCCCAATTCCACGTCACCCGCGATTTGCTGGAGCTGCGGAACTTGGTGCAAGTGGCCGACTTGATCGTCATGTCCGCCCTGATGCGCCACGAAAGCCGGGGCCTGCATTACAGCCGCGACTACCCCCACACCGACCCCATCGGTCGCCCGACCGTCATCGCCCCACCCCCACGCTAGGTCATCGCCTACACTGCACGCCGTTGGATGGTTGAATCGTTGGATCGTTTGATCTTCCCCTGATTTTTTTGATACCGAGAGTTGTTTTATGAGTTTGAAATGTGGCATCGTTGGCCTGCCCAATGTCGGCAAATCCACCCTGTTCAATGCCTT
>DLPA01000140.1:0-8852 GCA_002479815.1 bacterium UBA7470
GACAACGAAACCGGCAACCACATCATGCGCACCCAGCGCTACGTCGAGCGGCTGGCCAGGCACCTGCAACCCCACCCGCGCTTTGCACCACTGCTGAGCGAGGACTACATCAAGCTGCTGTTCAAGTCGGCGCCCTTGCACGACATCGGCAAGGTCGGCATTCCCGACCACATCCTGCTCAAGCCCGGCCCCCTCACGGCCGAAGAGTTCGAGACCATGAAACAGCACACCTCGCTCGGTTATGAAGCCATCACCCGGGCCGAGACTTCACTGGGCACCGAGGTCGATTTCCTGCGCATTGCCAAGGAAATCGCCTTGTCGCACAACGAAAAATGGAACGGCTCCGGTTACCCCAAAGGCCTTCGCGGGGATGAAATTCCGGTATCGGCCCGTCTGATGGCGATTGCCGATGTGTACGACGCCCTGGTCTCCAGGCGGGTCTACAAATCGGCCATGACCCATGCCCAGGCGGCCGAGATCATCGTGGCGGGCAAAGGCCAGCACTTCGACCCGGATGTCTGTGACGCCTTCATCGCCGTGCAGTTAGCAACGCCGATTGCAACGAGCGACACCGACTTTGGAAAAGAAAAAGCACCTGGCGTTTCCGCCAGGTGCTTGATTTTCCTACCGAATTTGGTAGGCGCGATTGGATTCGAACCAACGACCCCCACCATGTCAAGGTGGTGCTCTAACCAACTGAGCTACGCGCCTACAAACGATTCGAAGCCGCTATTATAGCCATAAAAAACGATGCTTCACAAGTAGACTCACTTGCGACGCGCTCGTATCACCCCATCGACCTCGGCCAACACATGAAAGACGCGCTGCAAACGTTGGGCATCGGTGATCTCGGCGGTGAAGGTCATCCACGCCATGCCTTTGACGGATTGCGTTTGCACACCGATCACATTGATTTTCTCTTTGGTAAAGACCTCTGAAATATCACGCAACAAACCTTGCCGATCTCGGGCCTCAATTGCCACGTCAACTGGAAAAAATGCCGATTGATTCAAACGTCCTTCGTGCCACTGTACGGGGATGACCCGCTCGGGGTGTGAGCGCATCAAGTGCCTGTAATCAGGACAATCGCAGCGGTGAATACTGACTCCTTTGCCCTTGGTCACAAAACCACCGATGCTGTCGGGTGGGGCTGGTTTGCAGCACTTTGATAAATGGGTCAGCATGGAGTCCACCCCCACCACCAGCACTTGACCACCCGCGCTGCTGCGGGCTTTTTTCACCAAGGCGTGATCCGCATTCGCGGTGCTGCTGTCCACAGGGTGCAGATGACTTTCAATCGAGCGCAGCGACAACTCGTCTTTGCCCACCACCTCAAAAAACTGGGGACTGGATTCAAACCCCATCTGTTGGGCCAACTCATCCAGGCCGATGGCTGTTTTACCTTCCCGTTGCAACAGCTTTTCTACAGCTTCTCGCCCTCTTGCAATGGTGGCTTCCGAGGCCAGATTGTTGAACCAAGCCCTGACCTTGGCTTTGGCGCGTGAGCCGACCAAATACCCCAGTTCGGGGTTGAGCCAATCACGCGATGGTCCCCCTTCTTTGATGGCGATGATCTCCACCGTCTGACCATTTTGCAACGGGGTGGACAAGGGAACCATATTACCGTTGACCTTAGCCCCTCGACAACGGTGTCCCAGTGAGGTGTGTAAGGTGTACGCAAAATCCAAAGGTGTGGCCCCTTTGGGCAGCTCTACGATGGCTGCATCGGGTGTAAGGACATAGATGCGGTCATCAAACAAGCCTTCGGTCTGCCCGCCTAAATCCTGCTCCCACGCCAATAACTGCCGTAAAACGGCGATTTTTGCGTCGTAGGCCGATGAGGCACTCACGCCTGCATAGCCTTTTGTGCCTGCCTCTTTATAAGCCCAGTGTGCTGCGACACCATGCTCTGCATGCTCGTGCATGGCCTCGGTGCGGATTTGAATTTCGATAGGCTTACCCGCGTGGTCACGCACCACGGTGTGCAAAGACTGGTAGCCATTGGGCTTGGGTTGAGCGATGTAGTCGTCGAACTCGCTAGGCACTGGTTGAAAGGCTTCGTGTACCCATGCCAAGACGGCATAGCAATCGCTGATATTGGGCACGACCACCCGTAAGGCACGCAAATCAAATACGCGGCTGAAGTCCAAAGACTTGCCGCGCATTTTTTTCGCAATGCTGTAAATGTGCTTGGGTCGTCCCTGTACCGAGGCTTGAACCCCCAGTTTTTCTAGATCAGTTTGCAAACGCTCGCGCAAAGCGGTCATGTAGCTTTCGCGCTCTGAGCGTTTCTCGTCCAATAAGCGCGCAATACCGTGATAGGTCTCGGGTTCCAAAAACCGAAATGCCAAGTCCTCCATTTCCCACTTGATCTGCCAAATTCCCAAGCGATTGGCCAGTGGCGCAAACACTTGCAAGGCCTCTGCAGCCAAATCTCGTGGGGGCATGCGTTTGACCGAGGCAAAGTAGCGCAGCGTTTGTAAGCGCGAGGCCAGCCGCAGCATCACCACCCGTAAATCGCGAGAGAATGCCAAAAGCATTTTGCGGATATTTTCGTTTTGACTGGCTTGCAGCTCTGAAACAGGCGCTTTATTACCGTTGACTATCAGCGATTCTTGTCGTTCCCGCGCTTGTTTCAGCACCTGTTTTTCGCGAGCTTCACGCTGAAAATGAATCAAGCGTGTCGTCTCTACTGCTAATGTTGCCAAGTTGTCACCAAACGCTTTGGCGATGATCTCTTGAGGTTTGTTCAAGTAGTTGCTGGCGTACACCAAATAGTTCGCAGCTTTCATGTCCTCCGAAGCGCCTACTAAGTTCAAAATACAGGCGATCGCATCGGCGTGATGGAGGATGTTTTCGCCTGTGTTCAAGTGTTCGGCACTGATCAAAGGCTCTGCAAACGCACGTGCACGTTCAATGCTACCGACGGGAGCAGCGTTGGCGTGTGCCGTCGCTGAAACGATTAAGGCAGTGTTGGCAGTCACAGCGAAATACTTTCAAAGAACAAAATGATCCATGTACAAAATGAATAGAGCCACTGACGATCCCTCAACCGTCAGTGATTCCATAGGACTTCGCAAACAGTGAGTATGGATAATCCAAAACAGCTCGGACTCAATACAAGGTGTCCGAAGCTGTAGACATTCAACTCTGCTGAAGTTGCCAATTCAATCCTAATCCAATCTCAAGAATATATGCTCAAGAATAAAACCGCACTCATCACCGGCTCGACCAGTGGCATAGGCCTTGGCATCGCTAAGGCGCTGGCTCGCCAAGGGGCCAATATCATGCTCAATGGCTTTGGGGAGGTCGATGCCGCCAAGGCCGAAATTGCTGCCTTGGGGGTGCAAGTGGGCTACCACGGGGCCGACATGAGCAGGCCCGCTGATATTGAGGCCATGATGAGTGCCGCTGCTGCCCAGTTTGGGCAGGTGGACATTCTGGTCAACAACGCGGGTATTCAGCACGTCGCCGCCGTGCAAGACTTTCCCACAGAACGCTGGGATGCCATCATCGCCATCAACCTCTCCAGCGCCTTTCACACCACTCGCTTGGCCTTGCCCGCCATGCTCGACGCTGGATGGGGACGTATCATCAACGTCGCCTCGGTGCATGGCTTGGTGGCATCTGCTCAAAAATCGGCTTATGTCGCGGCCAAACACGGCATTGTGGGTTTGACCAAGGTCACGGCGTTAGAGACAGCGACCACAGGGGTAACGTGCAATGCCATCTGTCCCGGTTGGGTGTTGACACCATTGGTACAAAAGCAAGTCGATGCCAAAGCCGCCGCCTTGGGCATCAGCAACGAAGAAGCCAAACGGGTATTGTTGGCCGAAAAAGAACCATCTTTGCAATTCACCACCCCTGAAGAATTGGGCGAGTTGGCGGTGTTCTTCTGCTCGGCTGCAGCCCATAACGTGCGTGGCGTGGCGTGGCAGATGGATGGAGCTTGGACGGCGCAGTAAGCCAGCAGTGCGCTCAGTCGCATTTACCATCCGTCAAGTAAAGCCCTACAGGCTAAAAACTTCTAGGGCTTTTATTCATAAAAAATTCGTTTTTAACGAAATAAAAATCATATTTATTCTGTTTTTTTGGACGTGTTTACAAACTAAATTTCATATTCTTTTAAAGGAGTGAGCAATGGGTTTGTTTGATATGTTCAAAACTGATGGGGCACAGACCATGACCCCAAAAATGGCACTGGCTGCTGGACTGATTTACATGATGTCTGCCGACGGAAACGTCGAAGAAGAAGAAATTGGTCAGTTGGTTTCTGTGCTTGGGGGTGATCGTGCTGCACTAGATAATGCAGTGAAATATGTGCGTAAAAACAACGTAGATCATTTCTTACAGTCTGTCCCCTCCCTTTTGTCTGAACCACAAAAGCGTTGTATTTTGATCAATTTGTGTGATTCTTTGCTTGCTGATGGAGCCGCTGCACAAGAGGAGCAAAGGCTATTTGGTCGCTTCTTAACGGCCTTTGGTTTCAGCGAAGAAGCCTTCCGTCCCTATTTTGAGACCATCGCTATCAAGAATGACAAAACTGTGTTTCAGACATGATTTTTAAATTAATAAACTGCCTATAGGCCTTTATTTACTTGCGTAAGCAGCTCACTTTTTTTGCTATATTTTTGAATCTCTTTGTAATAAGTGAGGCGCGATTAGACTGTCCTATGATCGGCGCGTTGCCCTTCGTGGCGTTGTGATAGGTTGAAGAGATCATGAAATTTGGCTGGAATGTGAGACCTTGGTGTAGTGCGGTGTCGCTGGCGAGTGTGACGCTGACGGCAGCGCAGGCGACGGCGGTGTGGGATACGCGGCAGCCCGATCAAATACGCTTGCCCAGCGTGACGATCCGTCATCAAAACAATCAAGGCGTGCTGGATGTGCGCTTGCGTATGGGGCCTATCAAGTCGTGGAGCTTGCAAACCACAGGCGCACGCGAGAACCTGTATGACCCCACCACAGGGCTGTTGACGATTGCAGAAGTGGTCGCCCAAGGCACAACTTACTACAACGTCAGCCTGACACCTGTCGAGGTGTTGGAGTTGGGGGGATGGCGCACCACCACGACCAGAAAAGTCAAAGTCGTGGGCGACAGTTTGGCCGACAGTGGCACTTTTGGCTTCAAACTCACCGTACAAGGCACGCCCAGTGCGCCCGCTCAAATTTGGACGGATCGGATCGCTGCTGCTTTATCCGCTCCCATACTGTGTCCGCGCTACAAAGGTTTGTCAGAAGAAGAGGCGGTGCTCAACCCTGACCCGGCCAGTGCTGGGTGTACCAGTTTTGCGGTGGGCGGTGGGCGGATTCATCCGATGGGGATTTTGAATCGTTCCTTCAGCACCACACCGTTTTCGTTGACACAGCAAATGCGCGATCTGGCTGCTGCTGACGCGTATGCAGACAACGATCTGCTCCTGATGGTGGGGGGTGGCAATGATGCGGCTGATTTACTCGGGGCATTTGTCAAAGCCGATAGCGATCAGGGGCTGGTGTTCAGCTTGTTGATCAGTGAATTGTTGAGCAATTCAGAGGTGCTAAAAGCCATGACGCGAGGGCGTGATGGGCGTATTGAGGCAGGGCATCTGCACATGCAAGCACTGGCGAATCGCTTGGTCGATCACATGAAGCCTGATGTCTTGGACAAAGGAGCCAAACGGGTGGTGGTTTTGAATATGCCGGATGTGAGTCGTACCCCCCGCTTTGCCGCACTGCTGGCTGGTCGTAGCGATGCAGCCACTGTCAGCACCTTAACCCGCGCATGGGTCAACAGCTACAACCAGCAACTGCAAACCCGCTTGGCAGCCGATGCAGATCGGGTGTTGGTGGTGGACTTCTTTACGGCGTTCAATCGTTGGCTGGATCAGCCTGCTGCTTACGGGCTGAGTGACGCGGTCACGCCCGCTTGTCCAGTCGTGGGCACAGACAGCAATGGCTTACCCAACTACAAGCTGGCAGCGTGTTCAGAAACCAACTTGGCGGCGGGGTGGGAGGGGCGTGTTTTTGCAGATGGCTTTCATGGCACGCCCCGTGTGAATCAATTGTTGGCCGATGAGGTCTTGCAGGCCATGCGGACGAAAGGCTGGCGCTAGTCTTTGGTGCTGTTGTCTTGCGACTGTCGCGGCTGTGGCCAACGCAGCCATGCGCTCAAGCCACCGCCTTCTGTGTCCTGTAACAACAACTCGCCCTGATGCAGTTCGACCACTCTGCGAACGATAGCCAGCCCGAGACCACTGCGGTTTTCGTGAGGGGCATGGCGCTCACCTTGGAATCGTTGTCCTAGGCGCTGGCGTTGCGCCTCGCTCAGACCCTTACCGTGATCGAGGATGCCCAAGACGGCATGACCGCCGTCTAGCTGTGCGGTGATGCGGACGCAAGACCCCGTGGGGCTGTGGCGTATGGCGTTGTGCAACAAATTATCCAGCGCGGCTTGTAAGGCCCGAGTTTGTCCATACCAATGCAAGTGGGGTGTTATTTCCCACTTCAATTGAACTTGATGCCCTTGTGCTAGGGCTGACCACAAGGGTTCTTGCGTTTGTTGCCAAGCCTCTACCTCAAACCACACATGACCTTCGGCCTGATGCAGCGCGTCAAACTCGGCCAATTGCAGCAGTTGATTGACGAGTCGGGTCATGCGGTCAATACCCTCCAGCAAATGCTGATGGTGACGTTGGCGCTGTGTGGCATCGGTCTGACGATCCAATAATTGCACATGCAGCCGCAAGGCAGCAAGTGGGGTACGAAATTCATGTGCGGCGCGTGCAACCAACTGGGTTTGTGCTTCTCGGGCCGCGTGTACATCATGGAATAACTGATCCAAAGTTTGAACCAATGGGGCCAGCTCTGGAGGCCATGCTGTCGTGCTTAAATCAGGCGCTTCAGTGGGCGTTTGGCCTTGTCGGTGCAAGACCATCTGCAATTGCTCTAAGGGTCGCAGCGACCAACGAGCCGCCATCCACAGCAAGACAAACAAACCCGCTGTCAACAAAAGCAGACTCCCGACCAACCACGAAGCGGTGGACAAAAAAACTTCAGATCGGGTGCGACCAGGCTGGGAGACTTGTATCGTCAAGCCTTCTTCTTCTAGGGTGTAGATTTGCCAGAGTTGGTTGTCCCAGTTGAGTCTGTGCCTGCCAGCGGCTTGGCGGGGCGGGCCGCCTCCTTCCACGGAGCTGAAGTAGAGTTTGCCGTCTTGTGTCCAAATCTGACTGACAAATTGCCCGTTGTCTTCTGGGTCTGGCAGGTTGTCGTCCTCATTGGTCAGGCCATGTCGCACCACGGACTGTGCGACTTGCTCTAGCGTGTGGTTGTACGCATCGTTGACGGATTGCCATGTCAAAAAAAACGACAGCCATCCACCCGCAATGCCTACAAACAGCAAGGCCAGCCATTGCAAACGCAGCAAGCGCCCCATCATCGAAGGAGCATGGGGGGTCGTCTTAGAAGAAGCCAAATTAAAAATTGGTACTCAAAGGGGCATCGTCATTCCAATAAGGAATATCCAGCTTATAGCCCGAACCGCGCACATTTTGTATCCAACCCGCCCCAAGCTTGCGGCGTAAATGGTGCAAATGCACTTGCACGGCGTTGCTGTTGATTTCGTTGTTCCAATCGTATAGGCGTTGTTCTAGCCACTCTGTGGAACGAACCACACCCGGCTTTTCCACCAGCACCAGTAAGACATCGAATTCGCGGGGAGAAAGTGCAATCTCATCTTCACCCATCCAAACCCGGCGACGCAAAGGATCGACCACGAGAGGGCCTAGGCGGTGGATGGGATCGGGAGCAGATAGGTGGCGACGGTGCAAGGCGTGCAAGCGCGCCAGCAGCTCGTCAAAGTCAAATGGCTTGACCAGATAATCGTCGGCACCCAAGTTAAGGCCCAGAATGCGTTCGTGGGTCAAACTACGAGCCGACAAGACCAAAATAGGTGGTCTTTTCTTAAGTTGATTCGCCTGACGAAGCACCTCTAAGCCGTCCATATCAGGCAAACCCAAATCCAAAATCACGGTGGTGTAGTCATGGGTACGCAAGGCAGACAGCGCCAGAGCGCCCTCTTGTACCCAATCGATACGGCAACCGCTCGTGCTCAAGCCCATGACAAGGCCTTCGCCAATCGGCACATCGTCTTCAACCAACAACACTTTCACAGTCAGCTACTTTTCAACGATGTGCCTTGAACTCATCGACAAACCGCGCAAGGCGGGTGTCTTTTGCAGATTATTTGGTAACGACTGCTTTACGAGCCACGCGCTTGACCCGTTTGTTTTTCTTGGCTGGTTTGATCGTGCCAGTTGCTGCACCAACAGTGGCGCTGCTTTGGCCGAAAATCACAGGTGTGGCAGCTTGCACGTTGGCAGACAACAGCAAACCTAAGGCAATGAAAGAAGATGCGATGATGGCTTTCATGAGATAACTCCAATCAATAAAAGAGTGTGAACGGGATGACTGAAGTATGCCCAGCGATATTTAAGGCCACATGAAGATGACATCCACGTCTCTCAAGACTCCACATAAGGATTTGCAAAGCCCAAGCCTTGCAGAATTTCTATTTCATAGGCTTCCATCGCTTGTGCGTCGGCTTCGCTGGTCTCGTGATCCCACCCTTGGGCGTGTAAGGTGCCATGCACCAATAGATGGGCGTAGTGGGCGGCCAGTGTTTTGCCTTGTTCCGCTGCTTCACGTGCCACGACGGGCGCACACAGCACCAAATCAGCCATCACGATAGGCTCCGTGGCGTAGTCAAAGGTCAAGACGTTGGTGGGGTAGTCTTTTTGGCGGTAGTCTCGGTTCAGGGTTTGCCCTTCGTCCGCGTCCACAATGCGGACGGCGATTTCTGCGTCCTGGGC
>DLPA01000140.1:8888-9096 GCA_002479815.1 bacterium UBA7470
AAGGCATGGCGCAAATAGCGTACCACTTTGTGTCTGGGTAATGCGGCACGGTGTGTGCTGACTTCGGGAAAGTGGGCAAATTGCAGTGAAAGCGTCAGGTGGGGTAAAGGCATAAATCTGGAATAAAAAACGGGCGGTCAAGACATCAAAAAGAGCAAACAAATCAAACACACAAACAAGCTTATGCGTGAACCAGCCACAGGCGGGG
>DLPA01000140.1:9164-9538 GCA_002479815.1 bacterium UBA7470
CCAGCCACAGGCGGGCGCACAAGCCTCGATGATGAGGTAAGACATGAGCGGGGGCGGGGCTTTGAAGTTCAAGCCGGCCTCCGATGCGGTGCAGCATTTTTTCGACGACCGCCAAGCCCAAGCCTGCCCCCACACTTTGGCTGCGGGCTGTATCGGCTCTGAAAAAAGGGCGTGTCATTTGTGCCAGAGTCGCTGCATCGACACCAGCGCCATTGTCGGCGACTTGAACGACACAATACGCCCCTTCCACCCGCGCACTCAGGTGAATATGGGTGCGATCTGAGGGCGTTTTGCCATAGCGTCTGGCGTTTTCCAGCAAGTTATTCAGCAAACGCAGCACATCCACAGGGTCGGCACGGCAAGACAAGGCAAGG
>DLPA01000140.1:9690-12604 GCA_002479815.1 bacterium UBA7470
GACTGGAATCAAGGCCATGACAGGGGTACTGCTCAGGGCGTGATGTGGTCGCGCGTAGTCCATAAACTGCCCAATGATGGCGCTGGCTTGCTCAATATCGGCCACCATGTCGGTGCGGGCTTGTTCGTCAGGCACGCTCATCTCGGCTTCCAAGCGCAGACGCGCCAAGGGGGTGCGCAAGTCATGCGAGATGCCAGCCAGCATCAAGCTGCGATCATGCTCAATCTGTGCCAGTTGCCTCACCATGCGGTTGAAGCCTTGGTTCACCGCACGTACTTCGGTGGTGGGGGCGTGTTCGTCCAACTGCACTTGATCCAATTCACCTGCATAGACCTTGGCGGTCGCTTGTTTTAAGCGATGCAGTGGCAAGTTGATCAAACCAGCAATCACGCCCGCCCCCAGCAAGGACAAGACCGTTGCCCCCAACAGCCAGATCAACAACGTGCGTCCTCCTAGCAGCGTCAGCCGTTGAGGGTCTAGCAAGAGCCAGTAACGGTCGTCCCCCATTCTGAAACCCACCCATAAAGCTTCATGTCCATTGACACTGCGTGCGACTTCGGTGTCTTTGCCCAACTGCACTCGCAGTTCGTGACTGATGCGTTGACTCAGCGCATCGCCAGTGAAGGGCAAATAGGTATCGCCGGGTTCACGGGGGGCGATGTACAAGCCCTCCTGATCGGCCAGTGTTTTGACGAGGGAGATACGGGCAATCGCATCGGAGTGCTCCAGCCCCGCTCGCGTCAGGGTGACCAAGGTGGCAATTTGGCGGGCGTTTTGCACCGCACGCGGCTCCAGCTCCAGCCACCAAAAGGTTTGCTGCCAAATCCATAAGCTCCCGGCCAACAGCAAGGCCAGATACAAAAAAGTACGCCAAAACAGGCTCATGCGACCTGTGAGTGCGCCCCACCAATAAGTCCTACCGCTGGCTTGTGGACGGGCTTCGTCTGAGACGGTATCAGTGTCTGCCATCGTTGCGTGACTCATGGGATGAACACATAACCCACCCCCCACACCGTTTGAATGTGGTGCGGATTGGCTGGATCGGTCTCAATCAGCTTTCTCAGGCGGCTGATTTGTACGTCCAAACTGCGGTCAAAGGCTTCAAACTCACGCCCGCGTGCCAATTGAGCCAAGCGTTCACGGGTCAGCGGTACTTTAGGGTGGCGAACCAGCGCCTTGAGCATGGCAAATTCGCCCGTGGTCAGCGCAATATCTTGCCCTTGCTTTCTCAGCGTTCGGGCGGTGAGGTCAAGTGTAAAGGCTCCAAACGTTACCACCTGATCTTGTGAGGCGGGCGCACCGGGGAGTTCTGCTGGGGGACGACGGCGCAACACCGCATGGATGCGTGCCAGCAATTCGCGCGGGTTAAAGGGCTTGGGCAAGTAGTCATCCGCCCCCCCCTCTAGGCCGCTGATGCGAGCTTGATCGTCGCCCTTGGCTGTCAGCATGATGATGGGGGTGTCATTGTGTTGTGCGCGCAAACGGCGACAAATCGACAAACCATCTTCGCCGGGGAGCATCAAATCCAAGACCACCAAATCCACCGCCTCCCGCTGCATCACTTTGGTCATCGCAAGCCCATCCTCTGCGACGATGGCGACAAAATCCTGCTGAGTCAAATAGCGGCGCAGCAAGTCGCGGATGCGGGTGTCGTCATCCACAATCAAAATTTTGTAGGGACGGCTGGGGGTAGAACTGGGCGTGGTCATGGTGGTGTGAATCAGAGATAAGCGGAGACAGGCAGATACAAGATGGTACGCGGATTGGCCTTGTGATCGAACGAGCACTGGCTACCATACGCGGCATGACACCGTCTCGAATTCTCTTCAAGCTCGCAGCCACTGGCGCTTTATTTTTAGGCGCAGGTGGCCTTCTTTGTCACAATTTGCTTTATGCCCAGCCCCTGCAAGCCGCGCAGACTCCGCCCATGCACGCCCTTCCTCAGCATCAAATCAGTTTGTCTGCCCAAGCGCAGACCGAAGCCGTACCCGATTGGTTGAGTGTGGTGTTGACCGTGCAGCGCGACGGCACTGAGCCACAAGCCCTGCAAGCGCAAATTCAAAAAGCCTTGGATGCCGCACTGACACAAGCCAAGACCAACGCAGCCCAAGCAGCCAAGGGGGGCATGGAAGTGCGCAGCGGCGCATTTCAAATGCAGCCCCGTTACGGTGCCAACGGGCGCATGAATGGCTGGGTGGGGCAGGCCGAGTTGGTGTTGCAAGGCCGAGACTTGGCACGCCTCACACAAACGGCGGCACAGTTGAACACGATGGTCGTGCAAAGCCTGAACTTCAGTTTAGCGCCTGAGACGAGGCGGCAGTTGGAAGCGCAGTTACAAGCGCAAGCCATTGCACGCTTTCGGGAACGTGCCCAACAAATCACCGAAGCCTTTGGTTATCGCAGCTACACCATCGGGCTGGTGGATGTGGGTAACTTGGACGGAGGGGGGCAGGTTCTGGCCGGCGCACCTAAGCTATTGATGCGCGCCACGATGGTGGATGCTGCTCCCGCCTCCATACCGGCTGAACCCGGTACAAGCCGCTTGCAATTGAGCGTCAGTGGCACGGTGACGCTTCAAAAATAATCAGATTGAAATCACAGGATTTACTTGGTCGCTGCCTCATAGCGACGGCTCACTTCATTCCAATTCACCACATTCCACCATTGGGTGGCGTATTCGGCGCGGCGGTTTTGGTACTTCAGATAGTACGCATGCTCCCACACATCCAAGCCCAAAATCGGTGTGCCGCGTTGAATTTCTGGGAAATCCATCAAAGGATTGTCTTGATTCGGGGTAGAGGTGATGGCGAGTTTTTTATCAGCCGTCACGATCAGCCATGCCCAACCTGAGCCAAAGCGACTGAGGGCGGCTTGGTCAAAGCGTTTTTTCAGCTCATCCACAGAGCCAAAGGCG
>DLPA01000140.1:12724-16468 GCA_002479815.1 bacterium UBA7470
TTCCAGAATAAATCATGGTTGTAGTGTCCGCCGCCGTTGTTGCGCACAGCAGCATTGAATTTCGACATTTGCTGCTGCATCGCTTCCAGCGACAGGTTTGCCAACTCCGGCGTGTTCTTGGCTTGGGCGTTCAAGTTGTTGACATAAGCGGCATGGTGGCGGCCGTGGTGGATGTCCATCGTGGCTTTGTCGATGTGTGGCTCTAGAGCATCACTTGCATAGGGCAAGGGTGCAAGGCTGAATTGCGCCCACGCCATGACCGGCGCGAAGGCACAGGCAGCGGCGGTGAGCGTGAGGTGGCGCAATAAACGAGAGGCTGGCGAGCGAAGGGACAACATGAATCAACTCTCCTTGTGAGTAAAAACACAGACTTCATCATAGGGTGGAATGTCTAACTTCAGTGAAATGAGGGCGAATGTCTAAGACATTGCAAAGATTGTTGTCCCTTTGCCACAAGGGTTTGCGACAATAGCGCCTACATGAGCGATTCTTTTTCCCAACTTTCGCTAGCGCCTGCGCTAGCCCGTGCCGTGGCCGAAATGGGCTACACGGCGATGACACCCATTCAAGCCCAAGCCATCCCTGTGGTGTTGCAAGGGCGCGATGTGATGGGGGCGGCCCAAACGGGCACCGGCAAAACAGCCGCATTTTCCTTGCCTCTGTTGCAGCGGATGATGCGACACGAAAACGCCTCCATGTCGCCCGCTCGCCATCCTGTGCGCGCGCTGGTGCTCTTGCCTACGCGAGAGCTGGCCGATCAGGTGGCGCAGCAGGTCAAGCTCTACGCCAAATACACCCAGTTGCGCAGCGCAGTGGTGTTTGGTGGTATTGATATGAAACCTCAAACCGCTGAACTGCAAGGCGGTGTCGAGGTGCTGGTGGCAACGCCCGGGCGCTTGCTCGATCACATCGAAGCCAAAACCTGTGTGCTTAATCAAGTCGAGTATGTCGTGTTGGACGAGGCCGACCGTATGCTGGACATTGGCTTTTTGCCCGATTTGCAACGCATCTTGAGTTACTTGCCCAAGCAACGCACCACCTTGCTGTTTTCGGCCACCTTCTCGCCAGAAATCAAACGCTTGGCTGCGTCGTATTTGCAAGACCCTGTCTTGATTGAGGTCGCCCGCGCCAACGCCACGGCTTCAACGGTCGAGCAGGTGTTTGTGGGCGTGGCTGAAGACGATAAACGCCGTGCCATCCACCACTTACTGCGCCAACGTGGGGTCAAACAAGCGTTTATCTTTGTCAACAGCAAGCTCGGCTGTGCGCGACTGGCACGGGCGCTGGAGCGCGACGGCCTCAACACCGCTGCGCTGCATGGCGATAAGTCACAAGACGAGCGTTTGAAAGCCCTAGAAGCCTTCAAAAGCGGGCAAGTCGATTTGCTGGTGTGTACCGATGTAGCCGCTCGTGGCCTAGACATCAAAGACGTACCTGCGGTGTTCAATGTCGATTTGCCCTTCAATGCCGAAGACTACGTGCATCGCATTGGACGTACTGGGCGGGCGGGAGCTTCGGGTCTGGCCGTGTCCTTGGTCACGCCCAGTGATACCAAGTTGTTGGCTGAGATCGAAAAACTCATCAAAATCAAAACCAACGTCGAACCCTTGCCGCTGGACCCACCCGATGCACGTCCGGTCGGGCGTTATCACGACGGTCGTCGTCATTGGGGGCGTGATGACGAGGCTGAAGATGAGGGGCGGGGTTTCCAAAAAGGGCGAAGCCCCCGTTTTGCACCGCCGCGTGCGCCCTATGACCCTTTGTTTGATCGTCCCTACGAGCCGAAGCACAACGCTGTGCCCGCGTCTTGGGAAGACAGGTCTTGGCCGTCCTCTGCGGGCGGTGACACGACGAGTACTGGGCGTTTAGGCTCCACGATCAAGCCCAAGCGTCATCTTGCTGCCTTGTTCAAGCCGCCAGTGCCAGTGCCGGTATCTCCCCCCGCTGCGGTGCTTACACCCCCTGCGACGGTGGCGCTGAGTCCCCTCGTCCCTGTCAGTCCCGCATGGGACGACATGGAAGAACAAAGCTAAAACGCCAAAGGGTCCAGGGTTTGTGGGCAATGCACTTGCACCACAGACAGGGCATTTGCCGCCTCCCCTAAGGCCAAAGGGCGCAACACCGCTGCGCTCAAACAGCCGCCCCATACGCAACCTGTGTCCAACGCCAACACGTCAGCACGTTGGACGTTGCGCAAGGTACTCCAGTGACCAAAAGCGATGGGGATGCCTGCGGTTTTGCGCTCTGGCACGTCAAACCACGGCATATAGCCCTCGGGTGCGGCGGTGATGTCGTCCTTGGTGTCGAATTCCATACGCCCCTTTTTGTCACAAAAGCGCAAACGTGTCATGGCGTTGACGATGACACGCAGCCGCTCGGTACTGCTCAAGCCTTTTTTCCAGCGTTTAGGCTCATTGCCATACATCACCGACAGGAAGCCCATGTAGTCCTCTCCCCCCATCACGCGCTGAAACTCCTCATTCAAGGCGACCACTTTGTCTGTGCTCCATTGCGGCAACACACCCGCGTGTACCATCAGCCACCCCTGTTCGTAACGTGCCAAGGGCTGCTGGCGCAACCAGTGCAGCAACGCGGGCGCATCAGGAGCCGACAAGACTTCAGAAAGCGTGTCCTTGCGGCTGAGTTTGCGAATGCCGTGGGCCACCGCCAGCAAGTGCAAATCGTGATTGCCTAGAATGCAGCGCACCGACGTGCCACCTTGTTCGGCAAAACGCAACACCGGCAAAGAATCTGGCCCGCGATTGACCAAATCCCCCAGCAAATACACTGTGTCCCGACTCACTGAAAATCCCATTTCGTCCAGCAGGCGCTGCAACGCGGTCCAGCAGCCTTGGACATCTCCAATCATATAAAGTGCCATCCCCCCATTATGGACGTGATCCTGATCCTCTTTTTAACGCTGCTCAATGGCGCGTTTGCCATGTCCGAAATGGCCTTGGCTTCCAGCAAAAAAACACGGCTGCAATTATTGGCCGATGAAGGTGACAAGGGCGCACTCCATGCGCTGCGGTTGATGGAGCATCCCACCCAGTTTTTGTCCTCGGTGCAAGTCGGCATTACCTCGATCGGGATGCTCAACGGCATTGTGGGCGAGGCTGCCTTCAGCGATGGCCTGTCTGCTGTCTTGCAAAGTTGGGGTCTGACAAATAAGACTGCCGATGTGTCTGCCACCGCCATCGTCGTTGTGGTCATCACCTTCGTCACCATCGTGTTTGGCGAGCTGGTTCCCAAGCGCATCGGCCAGTTGTACCCCGAAACGGTGGCGCGTTGGGTGTCGTTACCAATGGAGTGGGTGGCACGCGGGGCGCGGCCTTTTGTGATGCTGCTGTCCTTCACCACCACGGCGACCTTAAAGCTGCTGCGCATCAAAATGGATGCTAGCCAGTTGGTGACGGAGGAGGACATACAGGCCAGCCTGCAAGAAGGCGTGGGCGCGGGCATCATTGAGCAGCACGAACACCAAATGGTGCGCAATGTGTTTTTGCTGGACGACAGGCAACTGGGTTCCATCATGGTTCCGCGTGCCGACATCGACTGGCTGGATGTGAACGACAGCCTGCAAGCCGTGCTGGACAAAGCATGGCGCATTGGGCATTCGTGGTATCCCGTGTGCCGAGGCAGTTTGGACGATGTGGTGGGGGTCATCCATGCGCCGCGCCTCATTGAGTTGCACAGTCAAACCAGCCAGTCTCAGGGAAGCGCCAGTGTGCTGCTGGCGCACAC
>DLPA01000155.1:0-194 GCA_002479815.1 bacterium UBA7470
CGGTAGCTCAGGGCGCAGCAGGTAGCAGAAATGTCTTGCTCAAAGCGTTTGCTGATTTTGTGAGCGCGGAACACTTGGCCCGCCACGGGTTGGGGCAACACAATCGCTTCGATGAACTCGCTGACTTGCAGCACGGTTTGCTTTTGTCCGGTGTAAAACTGCTCCAGCAACACGGTGCGGGTTTTTTGCCCTTT
>DLPA01000155.1:269-1774 GCA_002479815.1 bacterium UBA7470
GCAATCAGCAGCGGCATGGAGTCGCCAATCGGTGAGCCGTTGGCAATGTTGCCCGCCAGCGTGGCCGTGGCACGTATGGGCGGCGAGCCAAAGCGGCGCAGCACCTCGGCAAAGTCGGGATAGGCGGACTTGACCAGCGCCAGCACTTGCTCCAGCGACACCATCGCACCAATGCGCCATTCTTCAGCGGTACTGGTCACGGTTTTCAATTCACTCACATTGCCCAAATAGCAAATGTGGCTGGGACGTGCAAATTGCTTGTTGACTTGCAAGCCGATTTCTGAGCTGCCCGCCACCAGCGTGGCCTCGGGATGCTGCATCAGGTAGTGCGCGACTTCGGCCACGGTAGAGGGGCTGACAAACTCGCTGCCCTTGCGCGTGCGCACCACGGGCTGCACCACGATGTCGCCGTCCAAGCTGTACGTGGGGTGGGTGGCGCGTTTGATCTCTTTCAGCAGCGGCACATCGGCGCTGTCTTCCAGCTTCAGGCTGGATGGATCGGTGGCGAGTGCCGTGGCGCAAGCCTGTTGCGTCGCGTCGATGATGGGCTTGTAGCCCGTGCAGCGGCAGAGGTTGCCGCTCAAGGCATCGGTGATTTGCTGACGGCTCAAGGCCTGTTGGGTGCGGGGGACGACTTGAACGACGTGCGCCAAGCTCATGGCGATGCCCGGCGTGCAAAAACCGCATTGGCTGCCGTGGCTTTGCACCAAAGCTTGTTGGACGGGGTGCAAGCTGCCATCGGCCTTTTTCAGGCTCTCGACGGTTTTGACCGATTTGCCATCCAGCGTCGGCAACAACTGAATGCAGGCATTGACGGGCACATAGTCAATCGCCGTGCCAGCGGCGTTCAACTCGCCCACCAGCACCACACACGCCCCGCAATCGCCCTCGGCACAACCTTCTTTCGTGCCGGTGCGGTGCAGCTCTTCGCGCAGATAGTCCAAAACAGTGGTGGTACGGCGTTTGCCTTGCGCTTCAACGATGCGGCCATCGAGCACAAAACGCACGGTATTGGTGACTTGGGTCATGGGAGGTCAGATCAAAAATGGGCCACAGAAACCCCGATTTTATTTTTAATCCTGTATGACCTCCATATCAAAAACGATATACCAATTACCGATGCGCCTCAAGACCCGCGATAGGTGGAATAGCTCCACGGGCTGACCAGCAGCGGGACGTGGTAGTGCTGAGTGGTGTCGGCCACGCCAAAATCCAAACTCACTTGATCCAAAAACGGTGGCTCCGGCAAGGCCACGCCACGGGCGGCGAAATAGCCCTTCACATCAAAAACGAGGCGATACGTGCCCACTTGCAACGTGGTGTTGTCCAGCAGCGGGCCGTTGGGGTTGCGGCCATCGTGGTTCAGCACCAATTGCTGCAACAACTGCGGCGCAGGGCCAGACGTGGCCCATAAAGCCACCGCCATACCCGCCGCCGGGCAGCCGTGCATGGTGTCTAAAACGTGGGTACTCAAGCCCATGACAGTTCTCCTTCGCAATGCAGAC
>DLPA01000155.1:1899-2180 GCA_002479815.1 bacterium UBA7470
ACATACATCGGGGTAAGCTCTAAGATTTAGGCAACCAAAAGTGTATACAATTTTTGGTGACAATGTGCATGTTTGCTCCCATGCTTGCTTCATTTGATTGCATTCCCCATGTCCACGCCCTTCCCCTCTCCTGATGCCGATGCCGCTGCACAAGACGCAACGGCGGCTCGCAACGCCTCCAGCACGGCCCGCATCGTCGATTCGCTGACGCGGGCCATTGTCGAACATCGCTTGCTGCCGGGCACGAAGCTGGCCGAGCAAAAGCTGGCCGATCACTTTGG
>DLPA01000155.1:2325-3390 GCA_002479815.1 bacterium UBA7470
CCCTCGGCTGATGAAGCGCGTCAAGTCTTTGCCGTGCGGCGCATGTTGGAAGCAGAGATGACGCGCGAGTTCGTCAAACAAGTCACCCCCGCTCAAATCAAAGCACTGAAGGCCCATGTGGTGCAAGAAAAGCAAGCCGTGGCGAACCAAGACGTGACCGGACGCACTGAGCTGCTGGGCGATTTTCACGTTCGCATGGCGGAGTTGATGGGCAATGAAGTCTTGGCCCAGTTGTTGGACGAGTTGATTTCACGCTGCGCCCTCATCACCCTGATGTACCAAAGCACCAGCGCCGCCGAACACTCGTCGGAAGAACACGCCAACATCGTCAACGCACTGGCCCAAAAAGACGAAGCCTTGGCGGTGCGCTTGATGAACGAGCATTTGTTGCACGTTGAACAAGGCTTGCAATTCGACAAAAAACTGCCCAGCAGCGATATTGCAATGGCCTTGGCGGGTTGATTTATTTTTATAGCAAATAAATTTGGAATATAAAGCGATGGACTCCATTTACGATACAACACTACCCTACCCGCGTGATCTGGCGGGGTATGGGCGCAATCCGCCCCACGCGCAATGGCCGAATGGCGCACGCATTGCGGTGCAGTTTGTGCTCAACCACGAAGAAGGCGGCGAGAACTGCGTGCTGCATGGCGATGCCGCCAGCGAAACCTTTTTGTCCGAAATGTTCAACCCGGCGGCCTTTCCCGCGCGGCACATGAGCATGGAGGGGATTTACGAGTACGGCTCGCGGGCGGGGGTGTGGCGCATCTTGCGCGAGTTTGAGCGTCGCCAACTGCCGCTCACCGTGTTCGGGGTCAGCTCGGCCTTGGCACGCTGTCCCGAACTGACCGCCGCTTTTGCCGAACTGGGCCACGAAATCGCCTGTCATGGCTGGAAGTGGATTCACTATCAGCATTTGGACGAGGCCATCGAGCGCGACCACATGGCGCAAGCGATGGCGACTTTGGCTGAACTGACGGGCGACACCGAGCGGCGTTTGCACGGCGCGGGCTGGTACACGGGCCGCGACAGCCCCAACACCCACCGCTTGGTGGCCGACTT
>DLPA01000037.1:0-7102 GCA_002479815.1 bacterium UBA7470
TGGCATTCGATAAAGACGCATTTTTGGCCGCTTTAGACAGCATGACGGTCATGGAACTCAACGATTTGGTGAAAGCCATCGAAGAGAAGTTTGGTGTGAGCGCTGCTGCTATGGCTGCTCCTGCTGCTGGTGGTGGTGCTGCTGCACCTGCCGTTGAAGAAAAAACAGACTTCAACGTGGTGTTGCTTGAGGCTGGTGCGAACAAAGTATCCGTGATTAAAGCAGTTCGCGAAATCACTGGTTTGGGCCTGAAAGAAGCCAAAGATTTGGTTGACGGCGCACCTAAAGTAGTCAAAGAAGCCTTGCCCAAGGCGGACGCTGAAGCTGCGAAGAAGAAATTGGAAGATGCCGGCGCAAAGGCCGAACTCAAGTAAATTTGTTCTTGTTGAAAGGCTGGAAACCCTGCTGGTTTTCCAGCCTTTTTGTACTTAAAAAAGAAATCACTCTAAAGCTTTATAGGTATGAGTTTTAGAGTGCTTTTTGTCACCTACCTTGTTGACTAAAACGCCAATACAACCGGTTCGGGTGTCACGCAATGTGGCATCGTCTGCCGAAGGCTGGTAGAGGCCAGCCACCCGGTTGCAGGATCAGCTATCTCTAGCTTATTTGCTACGTCACCCAGCCCGTTACCGTTTGGAGAATCCATGGCCTATTCCTTTACTGAGCGTAAGCGCCTCCGCAAAAGTTTTGGCAGCCGCGAAAATGTTCTCGCTATTCCTTACTTGCTGCAAATGCAGAAGGATGCTTACACCGCATTTTTACAAGCTGACGTTCACCCTAGAAAAAGGGCCTCAGAAGGATTGCAATCGGCTTTCGAGTCTGCGTTTCCTATCGTGTCTCACAACGGTTTTGTGGAGATGAAGTTTGTTGAATACACGTTAGCATCGCCTGCGTTTGATGTGCGCGAATGCCAAACTCGCGGCCTGACATTCGCTTCTGCTGTCCGTGCGCGCGTTCAACTCATTATTTACGATCGAGAGACTGTCAGTGGTCAGTCTAAGCAAATCAAAGAAGTCAAAGAGCAGGAAGTCTACATGGGTGAAGTACCTTTGATGACAGACAAAGGTTCTTTTATTATCAACGGAACTGAGCGTGTCATCGTCTCTCAGTTGCACCGCTCGCCAGGTGTATTTTTTGAGCATGACAAAGGCAAGACACACAGCTCGGGTAAATTGTTATTCTCTGCTCGCATCATTCCGTATCGTGGTTCTTGGTTGGATTTTGAGTTTGATCCGAAAGACATCTTGTATTTCCGCGTAGACCGTCGGCGCAAAATGCCTGTGACGATCCTGCTTAAAGCGATTGGTCTGAATTCAGAGTCCATCTTGGCGCATTTTTTTGTAAATGACCATTTCCGTTTGATGGACAGTGGCGCTCAAATGGCGTTTGTTCCCGAGCGGCTTAAAGGCGAAGTGGCGCGGTTTGACATTACGGACAAGACGGGCAAGGTCGTTGTTGGCAAAGACAAACGCATCACGGCGCGCCATGTTCGTGACTTAGAGCAGTCTGGTACAGCGTATATCAGTGTCCCCGAAGACTTTTTGCTTGGACGTATGGTGTCTCGCAACATCATTGACAATGACACTGGCGAGATCGTCGCTCGTGCAAACGATGAGTTGACGGAAGGCATCTTGAAAAAACTGCGCAGTTCAGGTGTACAAGAGTTACAGTGCCTGTACATCAATGAACTCAACCAAGGCCCTTACATTTCTCAAACGTTGAGAATAGACGAAACCGTCGATGAATTTGCGGCGCGTGTGGCCATCTATCGCATGATGCGCCCTGGCGAGCCTCCTACAGAGGATGCGGTGCAAGCACTCTTCCAGCGTCTGTTCTACAACCCTGATACATATGACCTATCTCGTGTGGGGCGGATGAAGTTCAACGCGCGTGTCGGACGGGACGAGTCTACTGGTGCAATGGTGTTGTCAAATGATGACATCTTGGCTGTGGTAAAGATTTTGGTCGATTTGCGCAACGGTAAAGGCGAGGTGGACGACATTGACCATTTGGGCAACCGTCGTGTGCGTTGCGTTGGTGAGTTGGCTGAGAATCAATTCCGTACAGGTTTGGCGCGCATTGAAAAGGCGGTCAAAGAGCGTTTGGGCCAGGCGGAACAAGAGCCTTTGATGCCGCATGATTTGATCAACTCTAAGCCGATTTCTGCGGCGCTCAAAGAGTTCTTTGGGGCATCCCAATTGTCCCAATTCATGGATCAGACCAATCCTTTGGCTGAAATTACGCACAAACGGCGCGTATCAGCGCTCGGCCCAGGTGGCTTGACCCGCGAGCGTGCTGGTTTTGAGGTTCGAGATGTTCACGTCACGCACTATGGTCGTGTATGCCCCATTGAAACGCCTGAAGGACCTAACATCGGTCTGATCAACTCCCTGGCGTTATATGCTCAGTTGAACGAGTATGGGTTTATCGAAACACCCTATCGACGAGTGGTTGATGGAAAAGTGTCCAACCAGATTGACTATTTGTCTGCGATTGAAGAAGGTAAATACGTGATCGCGCAGGCGAACGCAGTGTTGGACGCGGATGGTCGGTTGACAGGTGATTTGGTATCGGCGCGTGAAAAAGGTGAGTCTGTATTGGTGTCTGCGGATACAGTGCAGTATATGGATGTGTCTCCTGCTCAGATTGTGTCCGTCGCAGCATCCTTGGTACCTTTCTTGGAGCACGACGATGCCAACCGTGCGTTGATGGGTGCAAACATGTCTCGCCAAGCGGTGCCCACCTTACGTCCAGAAAAACCCTTAGTTGGCACAGGAATTGAACGCGTTGCTGCTGTGGATTCGGGAACTGTTGTGACGGCTCGACGTGGGGGTGTCATTGATTATGTCGATGCAACACGGATTGTGATTCGCGTGAACGACGCGGAAGCTGTGGCCGGTGAGGTTGGCGTTGACATCTATAACCTCATCAAATACCAACGCTCGAACCAGAACACCAATATCCATCAGCGCCCTATTGTGAAAAAAGGGGATGTGCTGGCCAAAGGAGATGTGATTGCTGATGGCGCATCGACCGATCTGGGGGAAATCTCGATTGGTCAAAATATGCTGATCGCTTTCATGCCTTGGAACGGGTACAACTTCGAAGACTCGATTTTGATTTCTGAGCGTGTGGTTGCAGAAGATCGATACACCTCGATTCATATTGAAGAATTGGTGGTGATGGCCCGTGATACCAAGTTAGGTGCGGAAGAGATCACGCGTGACATTCCCAACTTGGCAGAGCAGCAATTGGCTCGCTTAGATGACTCAGGCATCATTTATGTGGGTGCCGAGGTTCAACCTGGCGATGTGCTTGTCGGAAAAGTAACACCCAAAGGTGAAACCACGCTGACCCCTGAAGAAAAATTGTTACGTGCCATTTTTGGCGAAAAAGCCAGTGATGTGAAAGACACATCATTGCGCGTGGATCAAGGCAGCTCAGGAACCGTGATTGACGTGCAAGTCTTCACGCGCGAAGGCATTCAGCGTGACAAGCGTGCGCAGCAAATCATTGACGACGAACTCAAACGTTTCCGTTTGGATTTGAACGATCAGTTGCGGATCGTGGAAGCAGATGCCTTTGACCGGATTGAAAAGTTGCTTTTGGGCAAAGTCGCTAATGGAGGACCTAAGCGGCTGACCAAAGGTACGGTCATTGACAAAGCGTATTTGACCGACGTGGAGAAGTATCACTGGTTTGACATTCGTCCTGCGGAAGATGAGGTGGCTGTGCAGCTGGAGTCCATCAAAAACTCGATGGAGCAAACACGGCACCGGTTCGACCTCGCTTTCGAGGAAAAGCGTAAAAAACTCACCCAAGGCGACGAGCTGCCAGCGGGCGTACTCAAAATGGTCAAGGTGTACTTGGCCGTGAAGCGTCGTTTACAGCCTGGCGACAAGATGGCGGGCCGGCATGGGAACAAGGGCGTGGTGTCGAAAATCGTACCCGTGGAAGATATGCCCTACATGGCAGATGGCACACCTTGTGACATTGTGTTGAATCCGCTGGGGGTGCCTTCTCGGATGAACGTCGGACAGGTGTTAGAAGTTCACTTGGGCTGGGCCGCCAAAGGGCTGGGGCAGCGCATTGGTGATATGTTGCAACGCGAAGCCTCTGCGAGAGAGCTGCGGACGTTCTTGGAAGAGATTTACAACCGTGCGGGTCGCAAGGAAGATTTCTCTACGCTTTCCGATCAGGAAGTGCTTGCCATGTCTGCCGAGTTGGTGAAGGGTGTGCCTTTTGCTTCTCCCGTGTTCGATGGGGCATCTGAGCAAGAGATCATGGAGATGCTGAAATTGGCTTATCCAGACGAGATTGCAAAGGCCAAAGGCCTCACAGCAACGCGCACTCAAGCGCAGTTGTACGATGGTCGAACAGGCGATGCGTTTGAACGCAAGACCACCGTCGGTTATATGCACTACTTGAAGCTGCACCATTTGGTGGACGACAAGATGCACGCTCGCTCTACAGGGCCTTATTCTTTGGTGACGCAACAACCGCTGGGTGGTAAGGCTCAGTTTGGTGGTCAGCGTTTCGGGGAGATGGAAGTGTGGGCGCTGGAGGCCTACGGTGCCTCTTATACCTTGCAAGAAATGCTCACGGTCAAATCAGACGACGTACAAGGTCGTACCAAAGTGTATGAAAGCATTGTGAAGGGTGAACACGCCATTACGGCAGGTATGCCCGAGTCCTTTAACGTGTTGGTCAAGGAAATTCGTTCCTTGGGTATCGACATCGAATTGGAACGCTCTTAATTCAAGATCAAGGACAGACCCATCATGAGATCCCTACTCGACCTGTTCAAGCAGTTCACGCCCGACGAGCATTTTGATGCGATTCGCATCGGCTTGGCTTCCCCAGAAAAAATCCGTTCGTGGTCTTTCGGTGAAGTCAAAAAGCCAGAAACCATCAACTATCGCACTTTTAAACCTGAGCGGGATGGTTTGTTTTGCGCCAAAATCTTTGGCCCCATCAAAGACTATGAATGCTTGTGTGGCAAATACAAACGACTCAAGCATCGCGGTGTGATTTGTGAAAAGTGTGGCGTTGAAGTCACCCAAACCAAAGTGCGTCGCGAGCGCATNNAGCGTGACGGTCTGTTCTGCGCCAAGATTTTTGGCCCTATCAAAGACTATGAGTGCCTGTGCGGCAAATACAAGCGCCTGAAGCACCGTGGCGTGATTTGTGAGAAGTGCGGCGTGGAAGTCACGCAAGCCAAAGTGCGCCGCGAGCGTATGGGGCATATCGATCTGGCTGCACCTTGCGCCCACATCTGGAATTTGAAATCTCTGCCTTCACGCCTCGGCCTCGTGCTGGATATGACGCTGCGCGATATTGAGCGCGTGTTGTACTTTGAAGCCTACGTGGTGGTGGACCCCGGCATGACACCGCTGAAGAAGTTCAGCATCATGTCTGAAGACGACTACGATGCGAAGAGCAAGGAATATGGCTATGACGAGTTCATTGCCAAAATGGGGGCAGAAGGCATCAAGGAGTTGCTGCAAAGCATTGATCTCGATACCGAGATTGAAAAGCTGCGCAATGACCTGACAGGTTCCGAACTCAAAATTAAAAAGAACGCCAAACGGCTTAAAGTCATCGAGGCATTCAAAAAATCCGGTATCAAGCCTGAGTGGATGGTGCTTGATGTCTTGCCCGTGCTGCCGCCCGATCTGCGTCCCCTTGTGCCCTTGGATGGTGGTCGTTTTGCGACTTCTGACTTGAACGATCTTTATCGTCGCGTCATCAACCGCAACAGCCGGTTGCGTCGATTGCTGGAGTTGAAAGCACCAGAAATCATTGCCCGCAACGAGAAGCGGATGTTGCAAGAGGCGGTGGACAGCTTGCTGGACAACGGTCGTCGCGGCAAAGCCATGACTGGGGCGAATAAGCGTGCCTTGAAGTCCTTGGCAGACATGATTAAAGGCAAAAGCGGTCGCTTCCGTCAAAACTTGTTGGGTAAGCGGGTGGATTACTCAGGTCGTTCCGTGATTACGGTTGGCCCTACCCTGAAACTGCATCAGTGCGGTTTGCCTAAGTTGATGGCGCTAGAACTGTTCAAACCCTTCATTTTTGCCCAGTTGGAGGTTCGTGGGGTTGCTACCACGATCAAGGCGGCGAAAAAAGAAGTCGAACAAGGCACACCCGTGGTGTGGGACATCTTGGAAGAGGTGATTAAAGAGCACCCCATTTTGTTGAACCGCGCTCCCACGCTGCACCGTTTAGGCATCCAAGCGTTTGAGCCGATCTTGATTGAAGGCAAGGCCATTCAGTTGCACCCGCTGGTGTGTTCTGCGTTCAACGCGGACTTTGACGGCGACCAAATGGCCGTTCACGTGCCCTTGTCCGTAGAAGCACAAATGGAGGCACGCACCTTGATGCTGGCCTCCAATAACGTGCTTTTCCCTGCATCTGGTGAACCTTCGATCGTGCCTTCGCAGGACGTGGTGCTGGGCTTGTACTACACCACCCGCGAGCGTATCAATGGCAAAGGCGAAGGCATGATCTTTGCCGACATCGCTGAAATTCAGCGTGCCTTAGATGCTGGTACGGTAGAGCTGACCGCCAAGATCAGTGTTCGTTTGACCGAGTACGTCAAGGACAAAGTCACAGGTGACTTCCACCCAGAAACCAAACTGGTCGATACCACCGCAGGCCGCGCGTTGTTGTCTGAAATCCTGCCCAAGGGCTTGGCTTTTTCCAACATCAACAAGGCGCTGAAGAAAAAAGAAATCAGCAAACTCATCAATGCCTCTTTCCGCAAGTGCGGATTGAAGGAAACCGTGGTGTTTGCTGACAAGTTGCTGCAAAATGGTTTCCGCTTGGCGACTCGTGCTGGTATTTCGATCGCTGTAGACGATATGTTAGTGCCTAAAGAAAAGCACGGCATCATCGAGCGCGCAGAGAAAGAGGTGCGAGAAATTTCTCAGCAGTTCGCCTCTGGCTTGGTCACGGCAGGTGAACGCTACAACAAAGTGGTGGACATTTGGGGCAAGGCTGGCGATGAAATTTCTAAAGTGATGATGGATCACTTGCGGAAAGAGAAAACCATAGACCGCTCAGGTAAAGAAGTCGATCAAGAATCCTTCAACTCCATCTA
>DLPA01000037.1:7151-7296 GCA_002479815.1 bacterium UBA7470
CCATCTACATGATGGCCGACTCTGGTGCGCGTGGCTCTGCGGCACAGATTCGTCAGTTGGCCGGTATGCGTGGTCTGATGGCCAAGCCTGATGGCTCCATCATCGAAACGCCCATCACGGCCAACTTCCGTGAAGGCCTGAACGT
>DLPA01000037.1:7386-12014 GCA_002479815.1 bacterium UBA7470
TACTTCATCTCCACGCACGGTGCGCGTAAGGGCTTGGCGGATACGGCGTTGAAAACAGCCAACTCCGGCTATTTGACACGTCGTTTGGTCGATGTCACCCAAGACTTGGTGGTGAACGAGGACGACTGCGGTACGACCAATGGCACGTTGATGCGCGCGATTGTCGAAGGCGGTGAAATCATCGAATCCTTGCGTGATCGGATTTTGGGACGTACCACGGCAGAAGACGTGCTGCATCCTGAAACGCGCGGTGTCCTGATTCCTGCGGGCAGTATGTTGGACGAAGATGCCATTGAGGAGTTGGAAGCCGCTGGTGTGGATGAGGTGAAAGTCCGCACCGCGCTGACCTGCGAAACCCGTTTTGGTATTTGTGCGAAATGCTATGGTCGCGATTTGGGCCGTGGCGGTTTGGTCAACATCGGTGAAGCCGTCGGTGTGATTGCGGCTCAATCCATTGGTGAGCCTGGCACGCAGTTGACCATGCGTACCTTCCACATCGGGGGTGCGGCATCGCGTGCGGCGGTGGCCTCTAGCGTAGAGGCCAAGTCCAGCGGTGCGATTGGCTTCAACGCCACGATGCGCTATGTATCGAATCACAAAGGTGAGTTGGTGGTGATTGCTCGCTCGGGTGAAGTCGTGATTTACGACGACTTGGGCCGTGAGCGTGAGCGCCATAAAGTGCCTTATGGGGCGACGTTGACCATCAAACCCGATCAGCACATCAAAGCCGGTACTATTTTGGCGAATTGGGACCCACTGACCCGTCCTATCGTGACCGAGTTTGCGGGCCGTGTGAGGTTCGAGAACGTCGAAGAAGGCTTGACTGTTGCCAAGCAAACCGACGAAGTGACGGGCTTGTCCACCATGGTGGTCATTGACCCCAAACACCGTGGTGCAACCAAAGTTGTGCGCCCTCAAGTCAAGTTGTTGGATGCCAGCGGCAACGAGGTAAAGATTCCCGGCACGGATCACGCTGTGACCATTGGCTTCCCCGTGGGTGCGCTGCTGCAAGTGCGTGACGGCCAAGACGTCGGCCCTGGTGAAGTGCTGGCACGTATTCCTATCGAAGGCCAGAAAACCCGTGACATTACTGGGGGTCTGCCTCGTGTGGCCGAGTTGTTTGAAGCCCGTTCACCCAAAGACAAAGGGGTGTTGGCAGAGACAACCGGCATCATCTCCTTCGGCAAAGAAACCAAGGGCAAGATACGCCTGCAAATCACCGATCCCGACGGCAAGGTCTGGGAAGAGCTGATTCCTAAAGAAAAGAGCATCTTGGTTCACGAAGGCCAGGTGGTCAACAAAGGCGAAAGCATTGTGGATGGCCCGGCCGATCCGCAAGACATCCTGCGCTTATTGGGCATGGAAGAATTGGCGCGTTACATCGTCGATGAAGTGCAGGACGTGTATCGCTTGCAAGGCGTGAAAATCAACGACAAGCACATCGAAGTGATCGTGCGTCAGATGCTGCGCCGTGTGGTCGTTGAAAATTCTGGCGACTCCACTTACATCGCTGGTGAGCAAGTCGAACGTTCTGAGATTCTCAACACCAACGACGACTTGCGCGGTCAGGGCAAAGTGCCTGCCACGTACAGCAATATCTTGTTGGGGATTACGAAGGCATCGCTTTCCACCGACTCTTTCATTTCTGCGGCCTCGTTCCAAGAAACAACGCGCGTGCTCACCGAGGCTGCCATCATGGGCAAGCGCGACGAGTTGCGCGGACTGAAAGAAAACGTGATTGTGGGACGTTTGATTCCTGCGGGTTCAGGCTTGGCTTATCACGAGGCACGCAAGGTCAAAGAGCGCATGGACGACGACGAGCGCCGTGCGATTGCCGAGGCAGATGCGGCACAACTTGCTGCCGATCAAGCCCGCTTGACCAGCAGCGAAGACACCGCCGTCGAGTAAGTCGTGGTGCGATGGGTGATGGGTGATGGGCTGCTTCTTCAGCCCATCACCCCCGAACCATCGACATCAGAGAAAGACAGGCATTAAGCCTGTCTCGCTCAGCTTTGTCGTCTGATGCCGACGCGCGTCTGTGCAGGGCTGTCCCAGTCTGGCCCTGTAAACCACGCGTCGCCCTCCAGATGCGCGCGCAGCATGGGCAGGCTATCCAGACCCCAAAACAAGCGATCGTGGACCCTAAAGCTTGGGACACCAAAGACGCCTGCTTGCAACGCTTCGGCGGTATTGGTCCTGAGAAGCTGTCGTACTTCGTCCCCGTTGACATCACCCAGCGTTTGTCCACGCTGCTCCATGTGGGCCGTCAACTTGGCCGACAAGGCTGCCAGGCGCTCTGGCTGTAAAGGATCTCCCCCGTCGGCCCACACATGGCGCAGCACTGTTTCTGTGACATAGCGGTTGGTACTGCCGGCCTCTGGGCCTGAGATGGCAGTGGCGAGCGCCAAACGCAAAATCGGCAAGGGGTTGAAAGGATGCTGGGTGGGCAAGCGCAGGTCAATGCCCAGATGTTGTCCCAGCCACAAGACCTGCCTATACGTCCAATCGCGCTTGGAGGGAATTTCTGCTGGACCCAGTTGTCCATGCTCTTTCAGCATCGCCGCAAACAATACGGGCTTACAGACCAGCTCATGACTGATGCCCATCAACGCCTGAGAGGTGCGAGCAAATGCCAGCCATGCGTATGGCGAAATGGGATCGTAGTACAGGTGAATGCGGGGGAGGTTCATGGTCAGGACTCAACAATCAGAAACGGGGGTGGGCCTGTGTGATGGAGGGTGCAGCAAGGCGTGGCGTTGTTCTAACACAAGCCACAGAGCCTCTTTGTCTGCATCGCTCATGCGACCCCACGATCTGATTTCTTCGATGCTGCGGTGACAGCCGGCGCACCATGCAGGGGCCAGGTCCATCTTGCAAACGCCGACACAAGGGGATGGGACAGTCGTGCCGGGCTTGGCCACGCGATGGGCTTGTGCCAAGCTGCGCCAAGGATGGGGGAGTGGAACGGTGCCCGACACAGAGGAAGAAGAGGTCATATTGAAGGAGTAAGAGGAATGCTGAACTGAAAAACGCGCGATCATCGGTGTATGGCGGGTCTGTGGCGTCTTAAGTCAACGGGATCACCACATCCACCACAGGTGCTTGCGTCCACCGGATCAAATCCTGTGGTGTCAGAGAAAAGACGGCATGGGGATGTCCTGCCGCAGCCCAAATGTGCTCAAACCGGAACAAGTCCTGATCGATCAACACCACAGGTGGGTTGGCGTGTGCCACTGGAGATACCCCGCCAATCGAGAAACCGGTGTGGGCTTTGACAAACTCGGCATTGGCGCGGCCCAGTCGATGACCCGCTGCGCATACCAGCGGCTCCACACGAGTTTCATCGACACGGCGATCACCCGAGGTAATGACCAGCACTGCGGTGCCGTCGGGCTTGCGTCTAAAAATGATACTTTTGGCAATTTGCCCCAGCGCCACCCCTAAACCGTCGGCCGCTTGTTGGGCGGTTCGTGCCGCGTCGGGCAACATGATGGGCAGATGTGGGTGCTGCAACTGTTGCAACTTGGCGGCCACACGGCGTACCCCTTCGGGCAGAGAGCTGAAATCGTCCCACATACAGTAAAGGGCATCAAAAAAGATGAACAAGAGCTTAAGAGGTGGTGGCGCGGCGCACCAACAAAAGGCTGGCGCCCATGCCCATCAGAACCCCACCAAAGACACGATTTTGCAACCTTTGGGCGCGTTCACCGCGCAACCAGCGTGCCAGCCTTGCGCCTGTGAAGGCGTAGCCGTGCATCACCAGGGTATCGACAGCGCCCATCGTCAGCATCAAAATCAGCAGTTGTCCCAGCAAAGGCCGTTCTGGATGGATGAATTGGGGCAGCACCGCCACCATGAACACAATGCCTTTGGGATTGGTCAGGTTCGTCAGCAGGCCCGCCAGGAAGCGTTGTGAGGCGCTCATGTGTCTGGTGTGACTGGAAGGGGCCGTGGGTTGGGTGGCTTGGTCTAAAAGACCATGCCCTTCGTGCACCGGTGCGTGCCACTGTTGCCACCCCAGCCACATCAAATACCCAGCGCCCAGCACCTTAATGACCGTAAAAGCCATCGCCGATGCAATCAGCACAGCGCCAACACCGACCCCAGCCACCAACGTGATACCGACCAAACCCACTTGCAAGCCTGCAATCGTCACACTCGCCTGACGCACGCCGTAGCGCAAGCCGTGCGTGACAGACAGCACGGCACCAGAACCAGGCGATAAGGCGATCAGCCACGCCGCTGCGAAATAAGCCCACCAAGTTTGAGTATCCATCGGTTGCAAACGCTCAAGGTTAAAAAAGAATAGTATTTTTTGTGAGCTGCTCACGCAAGTAATACAAGGTGTTCGACTGTTTTCATGGTTAAAAAATAGTCAAAAAATGCTAAAAATAGCCTTCAAATTTGTGACGGGGATCTGAAAAGCAGGTTTTTTGCGATTTGAGGGCTATTTTTTGAGAAAAAAGAGCTTTTTTTATCGTCGAAATAGGCCAAAATGCCTGTATTAATTGCGTAACAAGCTCACTTTTTTTACTCTACTTTTAGATGTCGATATTACCCGCCCGCAGCGCGTTGGTTTCGATGAAGTCGCGGCGGGGTTCCACGTCGTCGCCCATCAGCATGGTGAA
>DLPA01000037.1:12076-13633 GCA_002479815.1 bacterium UBA7470
CATGGTGAACACGCGGTCGGCTTCGATGGCATCTTCGATTTGCACGCGCAGCAAGCGGCGCACGTTGGGGTCCATCGTGGTTTCCCACAACTGCTCGGGGTTCATCTCGCCCAAGCCTTTGTAGCGTTGGCGGCTGGTGGTGCGCTCGGCCTCGGCCAGCAGCCATTTCATCGCTTGGCGGAAATCGCTGACTTTTTCTTGCTTTTGGCGTTCGCTTTCGCCGCGCATCACCATCGCGCCGTCTGCCAGCAAACTGCGGAACGTATTGGCGGCATCGGCCAGCGTCGCGTAATCCGCACCGTGGGCAAAGTCTTGGGTGATGACGCTGCTTTTGGTGTTGCCGTGGTGGTGGCGGCTGATGCGCAGCAGGGGCTTGTCGGTGCGAATGTCAAACTCGGCGTGGACTTCGGCAGGTACGCCCGTGGTGTTGAGTTCCCGCAACTTGGCTTGCAGCAGCGGGGCGCAGGCTTGGGCCTCGTCGAGGGTGTCCAGATTCAAATGCACGCCATCGGCCATGGCACGCAAGGCTTCGCCGTCCATGAAGTTGGACAGCCGCGCAATCACCGCTTCGGCGATTTGGTGCTGACGCGCCAACTCCGCCAAGGTCTCGCCCGACAAGGTTTGCGGCTGATCGCCGCCTGTGCTGAGGCTGGCATCTTTGAGCGCAATGCGCATCAAAAACGATTCCAGCGCCTGTGCGTCTTTAAGATATTGCTCCTCTTTTCCGTACTTCACCTTGTACAGCGGCGGCTGAGCGATGTAGATGTGCCCACGTTCCACCAACTCGGGCATTTGCCGATAGAAGAACGTCAAGAGCAAGGTGCGGATGTGTGCGCCATCCACGTCGGCATCGGTCATGATGATGACGCGGTGGTAGCGCAGTTTGTCGATGTTGAAGTCGTCCGCGCCGCTTTTGCCGCTTTCCGCACTGGCTTTGCCGATGCCCGTGCCTAGGGCGGTGATGAGGGTGATGATTTCGTTGCTGGAGAGCAGTTTGTCGTAACGGGCTTTCTCGACGTTCAAGATTTTGCCGCGCAAGGGCAAAATGGCTTGGAATTTACGGTCGCGGCCTTGCTTGGCCGAGCCACCCGCAGAGTCGCCCTCTACGATGTAAATCTCGCACAGCGCGGGGTCTTTTTCTTGGCAATCGGCCAGCTTGCCGGGCAAGCCCATGCCGTCGAGCACGCCTTTGCGGCGCGTCATTTCCCGCGCTTTGCGAGCGGCTTCACGGGCGCGAGCGGCTTCGACGATTTTGCCGCACAAAATTTTGGCATCGTTGGGGCGCTCTTCGAGGTACTCGGTAAGCGTTTTCGCCACGATGTCTTCGACAGGGGCGCGGACTTCGCTGGACACCAGCTTGTCTTTGGTTTGGCTGCTGAACTTGGGTTCGGGCACTTTGACCGAGAGCACGCAGCACAAGCCTTCGCGCATGTCGTCGCCACTGACTTCGACTTTGGCTTTTTTGGCGAACTCGTGTTGCTCGATGTACTTGCCAATGACGCGGGTCATGGCGGCGCGTAAGCCCGTTAAGTGCGTGCCGCCGTCGCGCTGCGGGAT
>DLPA01000007.1:0-5092 GCA_002479815.1 bacterium UBA7470
ATTCATAGGCTGTGTCTTCAGGCTCGATGCGGTGCTGTTGGGCGGCATGGCGTTGGGCTTCTAGTTGCAGGTTTCTTCCAAGTTGCAAACACTCCCATGTCGCCTGACTCGCTCTTCTAGCGACACGGTGTGACCTTGGTCTAATAGACGATCATCCACATTGCACCTTTTTGTGTGCGCGTTCAATACGCATCACTCGTGCAGAAAAATTCTTATAGCAAAAAAAGTGAGCTGTTTACGCAGTTAATACGTGGCATACAGCCGTTTTGACACTATAAATGAGGCCAAAAAATGTAAAAAATGCCTTTGCCAACGGATTTTGAAGCCTGAGAGACGTGTTTTTTGCTGTTTGAAGGGCATTTTTTCAATAAAAACCGCTATTTTTGAGTCAAAAATCTGCCAAATATGTGGAATTACTTGCGTAAGCAGCTCACTTTTTTTGCTATTACTTTGATGTATTTTAGGTTCGTTACATCACGAGCGGGATGAGCGTTTGCGTTTCAATCACAAACTAAAAGACTTTTTGTTTCAAAATTGAACCCTGTACGTACTATTGCAAAACGCTATGGGCACGCCGTCCACTCCCCCCAAACCCCTCATTCACACCGCAAATCAATCGTCTGCGTGGTGGTCAGCAACGATGCTGTCGCAGTTGCCCGTGTTCAAGCGTACCGAGGCGACGCGGGAGACGTTGCGGGTGGCGGAGGTGGGGCGGCAGGCTTGGCGGGTGGTGCCTTTGCCTTGGGGGGCGGAGTCGCCGCAATGGTCGGCTGAGGAGGGGGTCTTGGCCGATACGCCTGCCGATTTGAGTCGGCAACTGCTGGCGCTGATGTTTGGCGCTTGTCAGGAAGCGGAAGGGCAGGGGGTGGCAGCGCCTACGCCTTTAGAGAGGCCAAGCTGCATCGGACTAGAAGTCACAGAGTTGGACTGGGCCGATTGGCCCCAGTCCTGATGGGGTTCAGTAAGGGCCTTTGGGTGCGACAGCGGTGGTTTCGGTGGGCGTGTCGGCAAAAAACTGGCGCACGGTGGTGATGGCGTGGTCGATGTCTGTGCTGTCCACGTTCAGGTGGGTGACAAAGCGCAGACCGATCAAGCCTGTAGCCCAAACGCTGTGGTCTTTTAAATAGCTCAGTAGGGCGGGGCCGCGTCCGTCTGCCACATCGACAAAGACGATATTGGTTTGGGCCGAGCGCACTGTCAGCCCTGCAATGCCTGCCAAGCCTTGGGCCAGTCGACGGGCATTGGCGTGGTCGTCGGCCAAGCGATCCACATGATGGTCTAGGGCGTACCGTGCGCCAGCCGCCAGCAGTCCGGCTTGTCGCAGGCCACCGCCGGCCATTTTGCGGAGGCGACGGGCGCGGGCAATGAAGTCTGCCGATCCACACAGAGCCGAGCCTACAGGCGCACCCAGTCCTTTACTGAAGCACACCGATAGGCTGTCGAACAAATCGGCAATCTCCCGCAGACGGTGTGCGACGGGTTGACCAGCGGCGGCAGAGGCGACGGCGGCGTTGAAAATGCGTGCGCCGTCCAAGTGGGTGAACAAGCCTCGAGCACGCGCCAATTGCGTGGCTTGGCGCAAATAGTCGTCGGGCATGACATGGCCGTTCCAGGTGTTTTCTAGGCAGAGCAAGCGGGTACGGGCAAAGTGGGGATCGTCGGGCTTGATGGCGGCCTCTATATCGGCCAAGGCCATGCGGCCTTGGGCATCTTGCGTCAGGGGTTGGGGCTGCACGCTGCCAAAAACCGCCGCACCGCCGCCTTCGTAGCGATAGGTGTGCGCCAGTTGCCCGACGATGTATTCGTCGCCCCGCTGACAGTGTGCAAGGATGCCGCACAGATTGCTTTGTGTGCCCGAGGGCATGAACAAGGCCGCCTCTTTGCCGGTGAGGGCGGCGATGTGCGCTTGCAAGGCGTTGACCGTAGGGTCATCGCCAAAGACATCATCGCCCAAAGGCGCTTGCAGCATGGCTGCTTTCATGGCGGACGTGGGTTGCGTCACGGTATCGCTGCGCAGATCGACCACGCGGGGGTACCCCGTGGCGCAAGAGGCGTTTGTTGCAGAAAGGGGCATAGATCGTCCTTTTTTAGTTTGTGAAAAAGCGCACATATTTCTTTTTGAATAGGTGCAATACCCGTATTGGTGATAGTTGTCTCGCTTATCGCGCATATCAGCGCCAACAGCTGTCACGCACACTTCAGCCAATCGTAGTTTTAGCCACTTTTACAGAAAGTTGTCGTCATGACCACACCTTCATTTATTTCTGCAACACCCCGTTCTTCCTTTAAAAAAGCCTTATTGGTTGCAGCGTTGGGCGCGAGTGCGACTTGCACACACGCATTTACTGTCGGTGCACACACTTTTTTAAGCGTGGGTATTTTTGGTCGATTCAACATCGTCACCGCTGGTGACTTTACTGCGCAGCACTCGGATCAGGTGTGTGGTTTTGCGGCTGGCGGCCATGTCAACTTGACTGGAGGCTACTCTATTGGCTCAGCAAGACTGCACGCGGACAACGATCCCTCCAAGCGCCCCCTGGGTTTGATCGTGGGTAAGAGTTTGACGTGGAACAACGCCAGCGGCACGATCAATGGCGATGTCTTTTTGGGTCAAGGCGCTAATGTCAGCATCGCTGCTGATGCACCAGTCACCATCCCTGCCCCTTACCAAGTCAATGTCATCACGCCGAATGTGGCCATGCTTGCCTTAGACCCAGAGATGTGGATTGGTTATGCAGGTAACACCGTCAATCAGACCTTTGGGCCAAATAATTTCAAAAATGTGACCGTCACCAGTGGTGGCATCCAGATTGATTCATTGCCAATGGCGTTCAAGAGTGCCTTTGACCATTATTTTGGTTACATGACCAGCAAGGCGCGCGTGCAAGCAGCCAACGGTTTGACTGAGGTCGAAACCCATGGCGGGGGTAAAAACATCGTTTTGAATGGCCGTAACCTGACATTGAAAGACATGCCAGGCAATATGCGTCCAGACGGTACGCTCAACCCCAACAAGCCCGGTGCGATGCGCACGGTATATATTTTTGATGTGAATGCAGCAGACCTGTCGGATGCCCGTTATGTGGGTTTGAAAAACGCCCCTGCCACAGACGATTCGCTGCTGAGAATTGGTCAGTCTTTGAACAACAGTGGTCGGCCTGATTCGACTTGGACTTTGATCCGTGTGAAAGCCAATGGTCAAACGTCCGTCACCTTGTCGCAAATGGGCATGCAGGACTTTGCCAGCCGTACTGCCAACACCATGTGGATGTTTGATGACGACATCAAAACCATCAACTTATCCGGTGTCGCTGTTGAAGGCACGATCGTTGCGCCGAAAGCGAAGGTGATTGCCAACAACGGTCACATCAACGGCACCATCATTGCAGACTCTTTTGAGGGAAGCTTGGAAGGCCATTGCGCTCCATTTGCCAACTACTTAGACCCTGTGGCTGAGTGATGCTTAAAACGAAGCTCCAGCGGTTGTAAACTGCAGTTGAGTTCGCATTCACCCACCTTCACCCCCAGCAAGCTTGTCAGCTGCTGGGGGTTTCGTTTTGATACAGGTCTATTTTTGTCATGCAAGCTTTACTTGACACCATTGCCACTTTGCCTTTGCCCACCGATGCCCAGCGGGTGTTTCATGGACGTGGAGGCCTGTATCCGGGTTGCGAGCATTGGGTCTTGGATGCCTACCCACCCGTGTGGGTGTTGACCAGCTTCGCCCCGGTCACACCAGACGAATTGGAGGCCGTAGGCGCGGCACTGGCGGCGCGTTGGCAAGTGCTTGCGCCTGAGCAGGTGCTGACGTGGGTGTTTCAATCGCGGGTGGCGGGGCGAGCCGAAACGCGCTTGATGAGCGGACAAGTGCCCGAGCCGCACATCGTCACCGAGGCGGGCGTGCGCTTTTTGGTCCATGTCCTCAAAGGGCAAAACCACGGTCTTTTTTTGGACATGGCCCACGGCAGGCAATGGCTGCGGCAAGTGTGCCGCACGCGGCCTGCGGCTCAAGTGTTGAATCTGTTTGCTTATACCTGTGCGTTTTCTGTGGTGGCGCGTTTGGCGGGGGCCAAGCAGGTCGTCAATGTCGATATGAGCCAAGGCGCGTTGACCACAGGCCAACACAACCACCAACTCAATGGCGTGCTTGGTGGGGCGAGTTTTTTCGCGCACGACATTTTCAGCTCGTGGGGAAAAATCAACCGTCATGGCCCCTATGACGTGGTGATTGTCGATCCTCCCAGCTATCAAAAAGGCAGCTTTGTCGCCACCAAAGACTATGCCAAGCTCATGCGCCGCCTGCCCGATTTATTGGCCCCCGAAGGGTTGGCCTTGCTTTGCCTGAACGCCCCCGAGTTGGAGACGGCATTCCTACACGATCAAATGCAGCAAATCGCTCCCTCGCTGCGCTTTTTGGAGCGAATCAGCAACCCCCAAAGTTTTGCGGATGCTCAACCCGAACGCGCCTTGAAGGTGTTGGTGTATCAAGCACCTGCATTAAATCAATAGCTGCTTGCGCTTGTATTTAAAGCGATAAAGGCTATTTTTATGTGATGGATGTGAGTTTCACCTCCAAAGCCTCGCCGCTGCGGATGAGGTGAAACAAACGGTCGATGTTGGGATGGCTGCCCGGATGAGCGCGGGCGGCGTCGGTGTGTTCGGCAAAAAGCGCCAGCCCTTCCTCAGCCGCTGCCGCATCAATGCGCCCATATTTCGCCGCCAAAGCCGCATACACCGCCAAGGAACCGGCCTTGCCGGGTTGATTGGGAATGCACGCCACGACCTCTCCCGCCGCATTGCGCAATTCCAATTGCGCCAAATGCGCCACCGAGGGCAGTTGTTTCACGTTGTCTGCAAATGCCATTTGAGCCTCTTGTGGATGATGAGCCTGTGCTGAAAAGGGCAGCATTTTAGAAGGGGTACAAACCCCGCTCCCGCGCGTGCAGACGGGCCAGTCCCAGCAGGGCATCGGTGTAGGGGGTGGGGATGTGGGTTGTTTGGCCCAACTCGCGTACTGCCGTCACCAAAGCATCCAGTTCTATGGGTTTGCCAGCCTCCACGTCTTGCAGCATGGAGGTGCGGAATGCGCCCA
>DLPA01000007.1:5289-5948 GCA_002479815.1 bacterium UBA7470
CCGGTCAGGGCGCTGATGGGGTTGACCGTCATATTGCCCCACAGCTTGTACCAAATGTCTTGCTGGATTCGTTCGGACACAGTCGCCTGAAATCCGGCAGCGCACAGTTGTTGCACCAAGGCACAGGCACGGTCAGACGCGCCGCCCTTCGTTTCCCCCACGATCAAGCCATTGCCAAAGTGATGGTGAATGTGCGCGGGCGCAGTCACGGCACAACTGGCATGAACGACGCAGCCCAACACTTGATCGGTAGGTAAGGCATGGGCGATGTGTCCGCCCGGATCGACCGATTCCAGTCGTTGGCCTGCCCACGGGCCACCCTCTAAAAACCACCAAGGCACGCCGTTCATCGCCGTCAAAATCACCGTGTCTGGCCCCAACAGAGGGGCCATTTGTGAGGCGACTTGTGCCAAGGCGGGGGCTTTGACGGCGATCACCACCAAGTCTTGCGGCCCCAACTCAGCCGCTTGATCGGAGGCGAGTACCGTTTGTGCAAGCAGCTCATGCCCGGCCTGAGACGACAAGCGCAGCCCCTCGCGGCGCAAAGCAGCCAAGGTCGCCCCACGAGCCAGCACGCTGAGATGTGCCCCTTGCGCAGCCAACCGCGCACCGATCCACCCCCCAATCGCCCCCGCACCCACAATGGCGACACGAGGGTA
>DLPA01000108.1:0-287 GCA_002479815.1 bacterium UBA7470
TCGCGCACTTCATCGACAGAACGGCCATGCGCGACCAATTCATTGGCAGTTGGCATATCGATACCATAGACGTTGGGATAGCGCACAGGCGGGGCGGCACTCGCCATATAGACTTTTCTTGCGCCCGCATCACGCGCCATTTGCACAATCTCACGGCTGGTCGTGCCGCGCACAATCGAATCATCGACCAACAACACATTGCGCCCTTTGAACTCGCTGGCAATGACGTTGAGTTTTTGGCGCACCGACTTTTTTCGTACCGCTTGGCCCGGCATGATGAAGGTGCG
>DLPA01000108.1:342-10567 GCA_002479815.1 bacterium UBA7470
AAGGTGCGGCCCACGTAGCGGTTTTTGACGAAACCCTCACGGTAGGGCAACCCTAACAAGTGCGCCAATTGCATGGCACTGGGGCGGGAAGATTCTGGGATGGGAATGACCACATCAATCTGATCGGGTGGGACGGTGGAGATTACCCGTTTCGCCAAGGTTTCGCCCATGTTCAAACGAGCTTGATAGACGGAAATACCATCCAACACCGAATCAGGTCGGGCCAAATACACAAATTCAAAAATACACGGCGATAACTTGGCTTGAGGCACGCATTGCTCGGCGTGGACACGACGCTGCATGTCAATAAAGACGGCTTCGCCCGGGCGGATGTCACGTTCAAAACTCAGTCCCAGACCTTCCAATGCCACCGACTCGCTCGCCACAGCCACCAAATCGTCACCACGCCCCATGCACAAGGGGCGAATGCCAAAGGGGTCACGAAACGCGAGCAGGCCATGCCCTGCAATCAAAGCAACGACGGCATAAGAGCCTTTGATGCGCTGGTGTACCCCACGCACCGCAGCAAATACATCGGCAGGCGTTAAAGGCAGGCCGCGCGTGGTTTTTTCCAGCTCGTGCGCCAGAATGTTCAGCAAGACCTCGGAGTCGCTTTCGGTGTTGATGTGCCGATGGTCCGAGCTGACCAATTCGGCTTTCAAGGCGTGGGCATTCGTCAGGTTGCCGTTGTGGGCCATGACGATGCCGAAGGGAGCGTTGACGTAAAAGGGTTGCGCTTCTTCTTCGCTGGCGGCATTGCCTGCGGTGGGATAGCGCACTTGTCCTAGGCCTGCGTTGCCGGGCAGGGCGCGCATATTGCGGGTGCGAAACACGTCTTTGACCATGCCCTTGGCCTTGTGCATGAAGAATTTATGCCCCTCTTGGGTCACGATTCCCGCTGCATCCTGCCCGCGATGTTGCAACAGCAACAGGGCATCGTAAATCAGTTGGTTGACAGGAGCGTTGCTGACAACGCCGACGATTCCACACATGACGAGATCACTTTCATTAAATCTTGTTCAAGCCTTCTGGCAGCCAGACTTTCAATTGCTGCACCCAGCCGGATAAGCTTTGAACGCTATGCGCTGAAGTCCACACCTGATGGCTGACCCAAGGCGTAAACCCCACGACGAGCACCACAATGCTGACCAATAACAAGCCGCGCGCAATGCCGAAGATCGCGCCTAAGGTGCGATCAACGGGTCTTAATCCCATTTGCTGAGCCATTTTTTGAACCAGCCATGCCAAAAAGCCGCCTAAAAATGCCACCGCAACAAAGACGGCTGAGAAGCCAGCCATCGTTTGCCAAGGCTCACCCACTTGCAACAAGGGTAAGACAGCGGCCATCTCTGTGCCCCATGCTTGGGCTGCAAAAAATGCAGCCACCCAAGACACGAGGGACAGCACTTCATACAGCAAGCCTCGCCAAGCGCCTATGGCTGCCGAGGCCAATAACGCCAATGCAAATGCCACATCAACAGGATTCAAGCCATCCATCACAAACTCAAAATAGCAGCCGGTAGCCCTTGGGCCTTGGCTTTGGTTGCAGCCTCATCTGCATCGCCTTTGGTAGAAAACGGGCCCAGACGAACACGAATGCGTGTGCCTTCGGCTGTTTCTGCGACATGGGTGTATGTTTTCAGACCCGCACGCTCTAGTTTTTGGCGTACTTGCTGGGCTTTGTCACTGTCGGCAAATGCACCGACTTGAACGATGAAACGCCCTTTTTCATGTGAGCTTGCCGCTGCGGGGGCGGGCTTTTTGTCTTCATTCTTTGTCGGTGCAGCAGCACTGGCAGGGCGAGATTGATCGTTGAGAATCGCCAAGGCACGAATGGCATCATCTGGAGGTGCAGGGGGTTTGGCCACAACAGGCTTCTCCGCAGGCTTTTCAGGTGTTTTTTCTACTGGCTTGGGCTTCTCAACTGGAATTGGCTTTTCAGCAGGCTTTTCTGCTGGCTTAGGCTTCTCCACTGGAGTTGGCTTTTCAGGCGGCTTTTCTGCTGGTTTGGGCTTGATTGGGTTGGTGGTTGGCGGGGGCAAGTCAGGGGGAGTGGCGGCTGTTGGTGCAGCAGGTTTTTCAACCGCTTTTGCCACCACAGGGGCCTCAGACTCCGCAGGGGATGTCACTTGTAAAGGAGTGCTTGTACTGCGTGAGGGAATGCTGACAGGAATGTCCACCGGGATCGGACGTGGCTGGCTGTCGAACAGCCAAGGAAAAATCACGACCCCAGCAATGACCAATACGGTGGCCCCCATGAGCCGATGTTTGGCACGCCGTCGAACGTCATCGATCGACTGCGGACGGGCAGAGGGGCGTGTCTGTTGTGTGGCGCTGTTCTTCAACATATTGAACTTGCCGAACCTGTGGGTGAGAAGTCAAAAACCATGTGCTGCACGATGCAGGGGTAAACCCTGCTTTTAAGAATGCGGCAGATGCTGGGCATGTAAGCGGGGAGGGCCTTGAAGCAACACACCACCCACTGTGTAAAAAGACCCAAAAACGACAATTCTATCAGTGGGGTTGGCCACTGCAGTGGCGGCTTGTAGCGCCTGCTCGGGTGAGGCATAGGTCCCCGCCACCGCTCCCTTACCTGCTGCATCGCCCAGGGTCTCACGCTGGTGGCGCAATTGTTGTGCAGTGGCGGCTCTGGGCGTAGGCAAGTCGGTGAAGTACCACCGATCTACCAAAGGCCCCACCCGCGTCAACATGGCTTCTACATCTTTATCCACCATCGCACCGACAACAGCATGGGTGCATGGAAAATAGCCTTGGGCATCCAGATTGGCGGTGAGTGCTGCCACCGAGTGCGGGTTGTGAGCCACATCCAGCACCAAGGTGGGTTGGCCCGGAATGATCTGAAAGCGACCGGGCAACTCCACCAGCGCCAATCCTTGGCGTATGGCTTGGGCGTTGACGGGCAATACGGGTCTGAGGGCTTCTAAGGCGGCCAATACGCCAGCAGCGTTCACCAACTGGTTCGCGCCTCGCAATGCAGGATAGGCCAAGCCGCTGTACCGACGCGCGTCGCGCCGCCCACTGGTGGCCCAACCCCATTGCTGTTGATCGCCGAAAAAGTGAAAGTCTGTGCCCACACGCCACAAATCGGCACCGATTTGCGAGGCGTAATCGACCACCGAGGCTGGTGGCATTGGGTCGCTGACCACCACGGGTTTTTCGGTGCGCATGATGCCGGCCTTTTCACGGCCTATGGCCTCGCGGGTGTCGCCCAAAAAGGCTTGATGATCGAGGTCAATGCTGGTGATGATGGCGCAATCGGTGTCGATGAGATTGGTGGCATCCAGCCGACCGCCCAAGCCCACTTCTAAGATGACCACATCCAACCCCGCTTGGGCAAAGACCTGCAAGATCGCCAAGGTGGTGAACTCGAAATAAGTCAAGGACACAGGCTGCGTGTGCTGTGCATCAAGCGCACAACGCGCGCGTTCTGTCGCCGCCAACGCAGCAACCAAGGTGGCCGCGTCTATGGCTTGACTGTCTAAGCGGCAACGCTCCTCAAAGTGAACCAAATGCGGCGAGGTGTACAAGCCCACGCGGTAGCTGGCAGCATGGAAAATGGCTTCCAACATGGCGCAGGTCGAGCCTTTGCCATTCGTGCCTGCCACCGTAATGACGGGACAGCCCAAGCCCTGATCCAAGCCCATGCGTTGGGCAACCACGCGCACCCGGTCCAGGCCCAGCTCAATTTGGGCAGGATGCAGGCGCTCACAGTAGGCGAGCCAGTCGGCCAAAGGGGCACCAAGCTCGGGGGCTGTCAGTGGGGGAGGGGACTTCTCAAACAACATAAAACGCCATTTCACAATCGCACAGACCAATCAGGCGGTGCGATTGTCTCAGGGTTTGTATGGTGCATCATCCCTGGGTGTATCTGAATGCGTCAAGGCAGCGCCGATCAGCGTCCTTGTCGGGCCAACGCCCGCACCGTTTGTTGGGCAGGACGCGCCAGACAGTTCTCTAGCCACGCCGCCAGCAGGGGGCGCTGCTCAAACAAGGCGGTGGCAGGCTTGGCCCATGCCACCACCGATGCCAAGATCAAATCGGCCACCGTAAACCGTGTGGCAGCCACATAGGCACAGCCTTTGGTCTGCTGCTGTTGCAAATGCTGCTCAAGGATTGACATGGGGGCTTGCAGTCGCTGCACAGCAACCGCGAGTACCTCGGCGTTGCGTTGTTCGGCCGGCAGCACCATGCGCTGGAACAACACGGACAACGCCTCTTTTTCAACCGCCGTCACCACCCAGAACGCCCAGCGCAGGGCATCGGCTTCTTCGGCGGGGGTCGATGGGGTGATGCCCTGCCCATCGGGTTGGCCGTACAGCCGCGCCAAATACAACACACACGCCATGCTTTCCCAGACGATGACCTCGCCGTCGGGCCTTGCGTCTCTTAGGGCGGGGATGCGGCCATTGGGGTTGAGCGCCAGGAAATCGGGCGTTTTGACTCCTGCGTCTTTGTAATGGATAGGCTCGTGCTGGTAGGTCACGCCCAGCTCGTGAGCGGCCCACAATGGGCGCGAGGCACGCGATGCGGAAGTACCGTAAATGGTGAGAGACATAAATCAGGTCACGTTGTGGTTAATAAATCACACACTTCATTGAGTTGAGTGACAGTATCGTGGGGTTGGACCTCAAACGTCCATAAGTTTTCGTTGCGATTGAGCCAAATGGCCTGCATCCCTGCGCCTATCGCCCCCAGGACATCCAGACTGGCATCGTCGCCAATGTGCAGCACTTGATCGGGCGACACGCCCAATGTTTGTGCCGCTGCCAAGAAGATTCTAGGGTCGGGTTTGGCAATGCCCAGCTGTGCGGCGTGTACGCTGCCGTTGAAGTATGCACTTAAGCCGACACGCGACAAATCGGCATTGCCATTGGAGACCGCCAACAAGGGATAACGGGCCGACAACCATTGGAGGCTGGGAATGGCATCTTCGTACAGCTCGACGCGGTTGCGCTCCTGAAAAAAGACCTGAAATGCCGCATCTGCCAGCAGCGGATCTTCACCCGCACGGTACAGGGCCAGGCGGATGGCCTCGCGGCGGATGGCGCTCAAGTCGTGGCGCAAGTCTGGGCGCGTTCGCATGATGTGCTCGCGCACGTCGTGCCGGGCGTGCGGATTGGCAAACAAGGCCGCCGTCATGGGGGCGTGCAACGACAACCAGTCGTTGAGGGCTTGTTCGGCCCGTTCGATACAGGGCCAAATGGGCCATAAGGTGTCGTCTAAATCGAGGGAAATAGCGCGGATGCGTGCAATGTCGAGCATGGTGACAGAGAATAGCGCATGCACACCTCTCATTCATTGGTTTATTCGCACAGTCAAGTCGCCAAAATCGCCGTCGTGTTGGGTAACTTGGGCACACCCGAAGCGCCCACAGCAAGCGCGGTCCGACGGTATTTGGCTCAGTTTTTAGGCGATGCACGCGTCGTGGAGATTCCTAAACCCTTGTGGTGGTTGATCTTGCACGGCATTATTTTGCGTGTCCGCCCCGCCAAATCGGCCCAAAAATATGCGTCCATCTGGACGGATCAAGGCTCGCCACTGATGGTGGGGTCTTTGGCCCAGCGCGAGGGCTTAGCGCAGGCGCTTGAGGCCCGAGGGCATCAGGTGAGCGTGCATTTGGCCATGACCTATGGTCAACCAGCCTTGCCCGAGTTGCTCGACCGCTTGCAGGCCCAAGGCGTGACGCGCATTTTGGTGCTGCCCGCCTATCCCCAATACAGCGCCACCACGACGGCGGCCTTGTTTGACCAATGTTATCGCTGGAGTTTGAAGGCACGACGCTTGCCCGAATGGCGCTTCATCAACCACTTTCATGACCAGCCCGCCTACATTGCGGCCTTGGCGCAGCAAGTGCGCCAGCATTGGCAAACGCACGGCGAGCCTGAGCGTTTGGTGATGAGCTTTCATGGCGTGCCTGAGCGCACCCTGCATTTGGGCGATCCCTACCATTGCGAATGTCAAAAAACAGGGCGCTTGCTGGCGCAGGCCTTGGGTTTGAGCAAAGACCGCTATCTGGTGACGTTTCAATCGCGCTTTGGCAAGGCGAAATGGCTAGAGCCGTACACCGAGCCGAGCTTGGTCGCGCTGGCGCAGTCCGGCGTGTGCCGTGTGGACGTGATCTGCCCGGGGTTTTTGACGGATTGCTTGGAAACCCTGGAAGAAATTCAGCAAGAGGCCCGCGAGGCTTTTTTGCACGCCGGCGGGCAGACTTTGGGCTACATCCCCTGCCTGAACGACGCACCGGCGGGCATTCAAGCCTTGGCCGACTTGGCCGAACAGCATTTGCAAGGCTGGCCCACCCGCACCGCAGAATCACCCGCTGACGTACAGGCGCGGGTGGCAGCAGCACAGACCTTGGGGGCGAAAGATTAAATCAAAAATAATAGTAAAAAATATGAGCTGCTTACGCAACAAATACGGCCAGCACGGCTATTTTCGCATACGAAAATAGCCTTAAAATTGCAAAAAATGCCTTTACCACGCCTTCTCCGAGGGCAAAACAGCCGAATTCAGGTGGATCAAAGGCTATTTTTTTGATTTTTAGCTTATTTTCAAGAATAAAATCAGCTAAAAGCTAGGTATTAATTGCGTAAGCAGCTCACTTTTTTTACTATGATTTTTTACAAGCTGTCGGCGGCGGTTGAGGCCAGCTCGGCGATAAGTTCGATTTCGACACACGCACCCAGGGGCAGTTGGGCCACACCGAAGGCGCTGCGGGCGTGCGCACCCACCCCGGGGGCAAAGACCTGCCCCAGCAACTCGCTGCATCCATTGGTGACCAAGTGCTGCTCGGTGTAATCGGCAGTGGAATTGACCAAGCTCATGACTTTGACGATGCGCTTGACCCCGTTCAAGTCGGTGCCAGCGGCCTGACACGCGGCGTGCAGCGTGCCCAGTAAATCAACGGCCACTGCGCGGGCAGCGGTGGCTGCTTGTGCGGTGGTCATGTCGCGGCCCACTTGGCCAACCCAAGCTTTGCCGTCTTGCTTGGCAATGTGCCCACTTAAAAAGACCAAGGAACCGGTCTGCACAAAGGGCACATAGGCAGCGGCGGGAACAGCCACTGGAGGCAGGCTGATGTGCAGAGCCTGCAACTGCGTATAAACGTCGTGGGTCATGGAAATGCCTTTACAAAAAGGCGAAGTCTAAATGGGAAGCACGAGGCCGTACATCAGAGGCTGACGCTGCTTCAAGTGGAAGGATCGTATCCCGATGAGCGGCGCAAGAACCACTGCTCAAATGCGGCGGCAGGCATAGGGCGCGCGAACAAAAAGCCCTGCCCAGCGTCACAGCCCAACTGCGTCAACAGTTGGCACTGTATTTGCGTTTCGATGCCCTCGGCGACCACTTGCAGGCCCAAGGCGTGGGCCATGGCGATGGTGGCCTTGCACAGCGCCAAGTCTTTGTGCGAGGTGTCCAAGTGACGTACAAAGGCCTGGTCGATTTTGAGCCAGTCCAAGTCGTATCGGTGCAAGTACGACAGGGCCGAGTAGCCCGTACCGAAGTCATCAAGTGCCAATTTGATGCCCGCTTTGTGCAGTTGGTCGAGCTGCAATCGGGTGCTCTCGCTGGCATCCATGAGCACGGTTTCGGTGATTTCCAAGGCAATGCTGTCGCCGGGCAGCCCCAGCTCCGCCAAACGCGCTGTCCAACGGCGGGTGCCGTTTTCTTGGCGACCTTGTCGGAATTGCACCGCCGACTGGTTGACGCTGATTTGAAAATCGGGGTCTAGGTGCGTGCGCCACTGCTGCACTTGTGTCGTGACTTGCTCCAGCACCCAATGACCGATTTCTTGTATTTGTCCGGTTTCTTCAGCGACCGGCACAAACTGAGCAGGGCTGATGTCGCCCCACAGCGGGTGCTTCCAACGCAGCAAGGCTTCGGCTTTGAGGACGCGTTGGGTGCTCAGGTGGACGATGGGCTGGTAGTACACCTCAAACTGTTGGTCGTTCAAGGCGGTGCGCAGGTCACGCGCAGTGCGTGCTTTGACGGTGGCGGCCTCTTCCAGCGCAGTGGTGAAACGCTCCCAGCGATTGCGCCCCCCGTGCTTGGCAGCATACATTGCCTGATCGGCGTGGCGGACGAGGGTGTCGCTGTCCACGCCATCGTCAGGACACAGGGTCACGCCGATGCTGGCCGAGATGTATTCGCGTTCACCGCCCAGGTCAAAAGGCTCGTTCAGGCGATCGAGCAGTTCGCGGGCAAGTCGTTCGATGGACTCGGTTTGCTGCACATCAGGGACGACCAAGGTGAATTCGTCCCCCCCTAAACGAGCCACCAAGTCTTCCTCGCGCACACAGCTGCGAATGCGTTGGGCGGCTTGTTGCAGCAGCAAGTCCCCCATGTCGTGCCCGTGGGTGTCGTTGATTTCTTTGAAGCGGTCCAAGTCGATGAAGAACAACGCGAGTCGCGTGTCCGAGGGGGCTGAACACCCCCTGAGGTAAGGGTGCAAGTGTCGCGCCAAGCCTTCTCGGAACATATTGCGATTGGGCAGCCCCGTCAGGGCATCAAAATGCGCCTGCTCCCAAATGAGGGCCTCGCTTTCTTTGCGGTCGGTGATGTCGCGCGCAATCACGACAAAACGCGCCAGCTCATCTGAGGGAGTGGGTTTGCGCGCGGCAGAAAGCTCAAACCAACGCACCCGTTTGGGTGTGGTCAACTTGATTTGTACGCCATAGGCACTGCCTTGTTGCTTGGCTTGGGCCAAACAGGCCATGACTTGTGCGGCTGTCGCGGCGGGGTGGACGTCACACACACGCTTGCCCAAAAACGACTGGAGGGGAAACAAGCGTCGCTCACTCTCGCTCATGCGGGCGTCCAAATACAAGCCATCCTCGTTCAACTCAAACAACAAATCGGGCAACGCCTCTAAAGTAGCGGCCAGTTCATCGCGGGCTTGATTGAGTGCGTACTCGCGTTGACGCAAGCGTTTTTCAATTTGCCGAAATGCAGTGATTTCCTGATAGCTCCAAACGCGACCCACAGGCACGCCTTCCACAATTTGCGGCAGAGAGTGGCGCAAGAAGACACGCCCATCATGAAAACGCAATTCGTCTAAGGTTTCAGAGTCCGGCTCATCGTAAGCACGCAGCGCCACGGCGGTGACATCGGCGGCATTGTTCAACAGAGGATTGAGCAACGCACGCAACTCTTGCACCGTAGCGCCCGCCAGGCGCTCAGGCGTGAGGTTCAACACGTCCACATAGCGCGAGTTGAATTGGGTGACCACCCCGTGATGATCGACCACCAACACCGCATCTGCAGTGGCCTCAAGCGTGGCTTTGAGCATGGCGTTGGAGCGTCCTTGGGCCTGATGGCTGTCCAACAAATCTTTGTGCGCTTGCGCAATTTGCAGTTGGGCGGTGGCAATACGATGCGCGTAGCGCACGCCTCCCCACCACAAACTGAGGATCAACAAAGCCAAAGCCAAAGCCACGCCCGTGATGGCTCGCGCATCGTCACGCCACTCGGCCAAGGCCACCTCTTGCCCAATGCTGGCCGACACCCAAATATCGGGGTACAACAAAGGCCGTACCGCCACCCAACTGGCGAGCGTGGGGTTGAGCCGGTGAGGAAGATCCCAAATGCGTGGCTCAGTCAGCTCAGCCAAAGAGGGCGGCAGGATGCGTGTGCCCTCCACCAGATGTTGAGGAGGATAAGCGGCCAACAAGGTGCCTGCCGTGTGTTCCAGGGTGACCTGAATGCGCCCGTCTCTGTCTCTGGGGTCGAGCTGCGCCGACAGCAACGCGATTTTGAGTTCGGCCACCACAGCCACGGTGCGTCCATCGGCCGACTTGGCCGAGCGCCCAAGGTGCAAAATCTGCTCGGTTGACAACACGTGGGTTTTGGGCTGTCCAAATACCAAAGCAGGGTAACTTTGTTGAACAATTTGCGCTAAGAAGTGCGGGTCCACATGGGCAGCCCTGACGTCATTGCGACCACTGACCCGCACGCCGCCTTGTGCATCCACCACCAGGACATCACGCAACATAAGGGTCTGGTTCAAGGTGGCCCGTAGCAAACGCTGCGTGGCGGTGTGATGTGCAACGTCGCTGCTGTTCAGCCGGCCAGAAGCCACCCAGTGGGACACCTCCACCAACAAGGCATCAATGGCGACGAAGTTTCGATTTAAATCTGCCTCTGTCGTGCTGACCACACGCTGTACATCGCTTTGCGCTTGACCCAGCGCATCTTTGTGACTGCG
>DLPA01000135.1 GCA_002479815.1 bacterium UBA7470
CATCGCCGCATCGACCAGATATTCCTCCAGATACTGCTGTTGCAGATTGGTCATGGGGAAGAAACGGTCGTGGGGATCGTGTGGGGCTTCCATGCGAAACACACGCTGACCGCGATAAAACGAGTTGCCAAACCGCCACGCCAGCCCGTGCCTGACCATGCGCTCGGCGACACCGACTTGCTGCAAAATTTCCATCGAGCGACGGGTGAACACAATCGCCCGACTGCCTTCCGACACTTGCTGCTCTGCCGCCAACAACACACAGCGCACGCCCTGCTGGGCCAGGGCCAAGGCCGTCACCAAACCCATCGGCCCGGCCCCGACCACCACGACGGGAGCATGGCGCAAGGCCGGATCGGGGTGTTGTGATGGCAACCACGCCTCGAACACGCGGTAGCGGTAATACAAGGAAGAGCGGGCATTGGTGGGGGGGCAGTGCATGGCAGGCAATCCAGTCGTGGCAGAACAAACACTGCCGCAGTGTAAAGCGCCAAGTGCTAAAAAATGTTTCGTTTTTGGGATAAGACTTACCCCCACCTCTACCCTCCCACCGTTGGTGGAGGGAGTGAAGACACTGCTGTCGGCGAACGTGGTTTTCAGCTCCTCCCCCCCAGCGGGGGAGGTTGGGACGGGGGGAAAGTGATGGAGGCGATCCCCTTGCGTTAGCCTTGTCGCCAAGGCAGACCGTGGAAGCGCCAGCCGCCTTTGCGTCCGCGTTGGGCGTGCGGGTCGGGGTCGCCTTCAAAGCCTTCTAGGATGTTGTAGGCCTCTAGGCCGAGTTCGGTGGCGCGTTTGGCGGCGGCGATGGAGCGCACCCCACTGCGGCACAGCAAGACCATCGGCAGACCTTGGGCGGCGGCTTGGCGCAAGCCCTCGTCAAACTGGGGGTTCATGACCATGCCCGGCCATTGCTTCCACGCCAGTGGTACGGCACCAGGCACGAAGCCCACCCATTCGCGTTCGGCATCGGTGCGCACATCGACCATCACCGCCTGCCCCACTTGTACCCACGCCCATGCGAGCTGAGGCGACACATCGCCCGCGTAGCCCGTGGCGGGACGGGGATGGGCCAAGGCCGCGCCATCGACATCGTGCCGCACGCCAGAATTGAGGTTGACAGGCACGGCTTCGTCCATGCGCTTGGGGCGAGGTAATTGCAAGTTGTGCATGAGGGTGACGAACTCGGCCAAGCTCTTGCCCGCTACCCGCGCGTTGTGGGCTTTCTCGTGCGCGATGCTGCTGTGGGTACGGCCTTGGTAGTCGTGACCCGGCCAAACGGTGGTGTCGTCGGGCAAGGCAAACAGGACTTGAGTCAGGCTGTGGTACATGGCCTCGGCACTGCCAGACTGAAAGTCGGTGCGTCCGCAGCCGTTGATGAGCAGCGTGTCGCCTGTGAACACATGGCGCTCGCCTTCACATTCCCAGACATAGCTCACGCTGCCAGCGGTGTGGCCTGGCGTGTGCAAGATGCGCACGGTTTGCTGCCCTAAGCGGAGGGTGTCGCCGTCTTGTAATTGCACAGCGGCGCTGCCGATGCCACAGCCCGCAGGGGCGGCGGTGCGCGCGCCGGTGTGCTCGGCCAATTGCGCGGCGCTGGTGATGTGGTCGGCGTGGGCATGGGTTTCAGCCGTCCACAAGAGTTTCAGTCCCAACTGGCGCAGGGTGGCTAAGTCGCGTTGCAATTGCTCGTCCACGGGGTCAATGAGCAGGGCTTCGCGGCTGTCAGGGTCGAACAAGATGTAGGTGTAGGTGCTGGACGCGGGATCAAACAGTTGGATGGGTTTCATGGTGCAGCCAAAAAGAAAGCATCTGAGGGTGGAGAAGGTAGAGAAAAATACAACGAAAAAAAAGCCACCGCAGGGGGTGGCTTTAAGTGCCCATTGCTGGACCTTGTGAAGGGGAGAAATGGGGGTGGGAAAGTGATGAATTTGTATCACCCACCATGTTGTAACTTTGCGAGGCGGAGTGTTGTGACAGCAACAAGCTGCGATTCTCGCCATGTATTCTGATTTTGAGCATGAGTTATTCAGATATAGCGCCTGTATTTAGCAAAAAAAGTCACGTTTTTCTACAGTTTTCATGAACTCAGCAGCGGTAATTCAACCTGAAAGCGTGCGCCGCCTGTGGGACTGTGGGTACAGATCACGTCGCCGCCATGCTGTTGGGCAATGCGTCGTACCAAAGACAGTCCCAAGCCTACACCACCTTCTTTTTCGCTGTGACCGGGCAGGCGATAAAAGGGTTCAAAAATCCGCTCTCGTTGCGACTCGGGGATGCCTGCGCCACAGTCGTCCACCGTGAGGCAAATCTGCATCTGTCCATTTCTTCCCTCAGTGGTGCTGAGGGTCAGTTCAATCTCGCTGCTGTCGTGTCCCGCAGGCAAACCATAGCGGCGTGCGTTTTCTAACAAATTTCGCAACAAGCGACGCATGAGGCGTGGGTCGGCATTCATCACCGGCTGTGCTTGAATGGTCAGACTCGCCCCTATGCGCGCGCACTCTTCGGCGGCCAAACCAGTGAGATCAATTTCTTCGTACTGCAAGGACACTTCTTGCGCCGAGTCCAGCCGACTGGCGAGCAAAATTTCATCAATGAGTTGATCCAACTCGGCAATGTTGCGTGCTATCTCGGCGTGTTGCTTGGCGATGTCCGCCGCCGTTGCCCCCTCCATCAACGCCAAGCCCATGCGAATGCGGGCCAGTGGTGAGCGCAATTCGTGCGAGGCGTGGGCCAACAACGCCTTATGGGAGTTGACCAAGGCTTGGACACGTTCTGCCGCATGGTTGAACCGCGCCGCCAAAAAAGCCACCTCATCATGCCCTTGCACCGCAACACGTGCCGATAAGTCGCCATTGCCCCAACGCTCGACACCGTGCTGTAAATCTTCTAACTTTTGAGTCAACCAACGCACGACAGGGAACGCGCCCAAAGCCACCGCCAGCGCCATGATGCTCAACCAAATACCAAAGCCGGTGGATTGCAACAAACGCCAGCTCATCTCGTTGGCATGAGGTGGGCGGCGTGGACGAGGCAATTGCACCATCAAGGTTTCCCCCGTTTTGGTGACGACTTTGAACTCCAAGACGTTGGTGCCCAGTCGAACAGGTCGCGCGGGGGCTTGCCCCACAATCTCGCCCTGTGCATTCGAGATGATGAGTTCGCGTCCGGCTGAACGCTCCACCCGCTCACGTTCACGATCCAATTGCCATAGCCAACCAAACAACAGGGTCAACACCACCAAGGCCGATACGACGGCCAACCAAATCCTCAAATACAAGTGTCGAGACACCGTGCGCCAGAGCGACATAAAAAATGACCTTCAGGCTATTTCAGCCGCTCAATCTTGTTGTTTTGCAAACACATAGCCCACACCGCGTACCGTCAAAATGCGGCGCGGGCTTTTTAAATCGGTTTCGATGGCTTGGCGTATGCGCCCAATGTGCACATCAATCGAGCGATCAAAAGCCTCCAGCTCACGACCACGCACGACATCCATGATTTGCTCTCGGGTCAAGACGCGCCCCGCACGCTCGGCCAAGGCCACCAGCAAATCAAACTGATACGAGGTGAGATCGCAGGCTCGTCCCAGCACTTTTACGATCCGTGCATCACGGTCGATCTCTAAAGAACCAAAGCGCAGTGGCATTTGTTGAGGTGCAGCCAAGGAAGGACTCCCCTCATGCTGGCGACGCAACACCGCACGAATGCGAGCCAACAGCTCACGCGGCTCAAAAGGCTTGGGCAGGTAGTCATCTGCGCCCATTTCTAGGCCAATGATGCGATCCATGGGGTCACCCTTGGCCGTCAACATCAGCAAAGGCACTTGGCAAAGCTCACTGCCCAAGGCGCGTATGCGGCGACAGACTTCCAAGCCGTCCATGTCGGGCAGCATCAAGTCCAAAATCACCAGATCGGGCTTGGGCTGGTGTTGCAACGCAGCCAATCCAGCAGCTGCATCAGGCGCATGGCTGACGGTGTAACCAGAACGACCCAAATACTCGGCCACCATGCCGGCCAGACGGTCGTCGTCTTCGATCATCAACAACTTAGGATTCATAAGAGGCACAGTGTGCAGAGGGTGCGTCGATCACGTATGTCTCGCGCGTAAAGATTTGCAAAAACACCAAAAACACCCACACGACGAAAAGCACTCAGGTCTGCGTTTTTCGGGCCAAGTACACCAGCAACAACACAGGCAAGCCCAAGGCCGCCGTGCCCACAAAGAAAGTGGCGTATCCCACTTGATCGACCGCCACGCCTGAAAACCCAGCCAGCCACTTCGGTGCCAATAACATCATGGAGCTGAACAGCGCATATTGGGTGGCCGAATATTGAACATTGGTCAGACTTGACAAATAAGCAATGAAGGCGGCAGAGGCGATGCCACTGCTGAAGTTATCTGCCGACACCACTGCAATCAAGGCCGTCACATCGTGCCCATGCCCGGCCAGCCATGCAAACAAAAGATTGGTGGCAGCGGACAAGACAGCACCCAGCATCATCACCCGATACACGCCCCAGCGCAGCGTCATGCTGCCGCCGACGAATGCCCCCACCAGTGTCATGATGACCCCATACACCTTGGTCACATTCGCCACTTCTGTCTTGGTGTAGCCCATATCGACATAAAACGGGTTGGCCATGATGCCCATGACGACATCGCTGATGCGATACGTGCCGATCAAGGCCAAAATCAACACCGCTTCCCAGCGGTGACGACGCAAGAAATCGGCAAATGGCTCGATCAAGGTCGATCTCAACCATGTTTGCGCATCACGAGCGGGCGGCCATTCGACCCGACTGGGTTCTGGCGAGATCAAGACCATGAGCATGCCCACCAGCATGGAGGCGGCCATCGCCAAATACGCCACTTGCCAAGCGTGCTGCTGATACCCACCGTTGGATTCGCCAGACTCCACCCCCGCTGCAATCCACAGCACACCCGCCCCGGCCCAAATCATGGCGAGCCGATACCCTGTTTGGTAGCTGGCCGCCAAGACACCTTGCAAACGCACTTGTGCCGACTCGATGCGGTAGGCATCCAAGGCAATGTCCTGCGTGGCCGATGCAAACGCCACCAACAAGGCACACCACACGACAGGGCCAAGGGTGTCTCTGGGATCGGCCCACGCCATGCCCATCAGTCCGACCATGATGAGGAGTTGCGACAGCAAAAGCCAGCTGCGCCGCCGTCCTAATTTTGGAGTCAAGATCGGAAGGGGTAAGCGGTCCACCAAGGGTGCCCAACACCATTTGAAGCCATAGGCCAGCCCCACCCAAGACAAGTAGCCGATGGTGGTGCGGTCGATGCCTGCCTCGCGCAAGCGAAAACTCAACGTCCCCAGCACCAACAGCAAGGGCAAACCCGCCGCAAAGCCCAAGCCCAGCATGCGCAAGCTGGTGGGTTCCAGGTACACCCGCAGACTGTCTAGCCAGCCAGAAGCCACAGGAGGGGACGGATCAGGAGGAGAAGTCGGTGTCGGATGGTTCATGGGGTTTTCACGACAAAAAAGAGCAAAAAACAAAAACCTCGCACTTCAATACAGCAAGGCAAGACCCGCACATACAGAAAAACAGACGCGAAGTGGATATTTGTCTATTATTGATGTATGTGTTGGATGTGTGATGCCAAGCGCCTGGCCAATGTGCGCAATTCTGATGTATTACCCGCCCCTGGTGCTGATCCTCGTGCTGATGGGACGCAGGGGCGGCCTCTGGCAGCCACCTTGCGACGACGTGGCTTTTTACAGGCCACCAGCGCCACAGCGACCGGCTTGGCCTTGGCTGCCTTGCCCAGCGTGGCACCAGCGCAGGTGGATGTGGGCAGTGCGTCCACCCTACGCAAGCTCATTCCCGCCGGACAACTAGAAGAGGCGGCGGCACAGCAATATCGTCAGATGTTGCAACAAGCCGCCGCCAAAAATGCCTTGGCTCCCGATAACCACCCCCAATTGCAAGCCCTGCGCTCCATCGCGCAACGCTTGATTCCTTATGCCTTGCCTTGGAACGAGCGTGCCAAAAGCTGGCGTTGGGAAGTGAACCTGATTGCCAGCAAGCAAATCAACGCTTTTTGTATGCCCGGCGGCAAAATTGCGTTTTACACCGGCATCTTGGACGATTTGAAGCTCAGCACCGACGAGGCCGCCATGATTATGGGGCACGAAATGGCGCACGCCTTGCGTGAGCACGCCCGCGAGCGAGTCGCCAAAACACAGGCCACCAGCATCGGCATCTCCATTGGTGCTCAACTGCTGGGGCTGGGCGATTTGGGTCACATCGCCGCCAATTTGGGTGGGCAATTGCTGACGCTGAAATTCAGCCGTGACGATGAAACCGAGGCCGATTTGGTGGGCTTGGAGCTGGCTGCCCGCGCCGCTTACGCACCGCAAGCCAGTGTCACCTTGTGGCAAAAAATGACCAAAGCCTCAGGAGGCGGTGGCATGGGCTTTCTTTCTACCCACCCGACCGGCCCCGACCGCATTGAGTCCTTAGAGGCCAACGTCCCCAAGGTACTCAAACTTTACGAACAAGCTCGGCGTAAAGCCGGATGAGCACAGGCGTGCTGCGTGTCTAGGGCCGCACCCGCATGGGTATGGTCACCGGCCCGTCGTTCACCAAATGCACCTGCATATCGGCGGCAAATTGACCGGTGGCCACCACGGGGTGCATCGCTTGGGCTTGATGGACGAGGTAGTCATACAAACGGCGGCCCTCTTCGGGCGCGGCGGCCTGTGTAAAACTGGGGCGGTTGCCCCCACTGGTGTCTGCCGCCAAGGTGAATTGACTGACGATCAGCAAGCCACCGCCCACGTCTTGCACGCTGCGATTCATTTTTCCAGCCTCGTCCGCAAAAATCCGCAGCTTCAAGAGCTTGCCCAGCAACTTATCGGCTTGTGCTTCTGCATCGCCGCGCTCGGCACACACCAACACCAGCAAACCTTGCCTGATGTCCCCGACGGTTTCACCCTCGACCTTGACCTGCGCTTGCGCTACGCGCTGTACTAAAGCAAGCATAAAACGACACTTTCTGAAAAACGAAATCTGATAAAACACGGTCTTATAAGCGCGTTAGAAACAGCCGCATCATCGGAAAAATTCAATTGAGCAGCGCACTGCGATTTTGACTTTTAACAGTTTCTAAATATAGAATGAAGCAGCGATACTTGCTGTCAACTCTTTCATTCGTCGCCATGAAAACACATCATTTTGTTCATGTTCTTGCATTGGGATTGGCGCTTGCGTCCCATGTGGTCGCCGCCGAAGATGCCATAGAACCTGTGGAAACCTTGTCCCCCGACCAAGGCGCTATTGATGGTATTTACCAATGCCAAGCGGACTTGCTGGGGAAAAAACTGGGGGCCTACATTTCTGTCAATGGCAAGGGCAGCGGGCAAACGGTGTTCATTGTGGGTGCTGAGAATGCCACCGAAGGCGATTTGTTTGGCTACGGTATTGGTTCGGTATCTGGCAAAAAATTTACAGGGAATACATCGTTTGGCAAACAGTTCAGTTTCGACATCACTCCCCTTGATGCCAATAGCGATCGCACCACCGATGCGGTACAACTCAAAGGCACGATGGGCGTGGTCAACGCCCGCAATGTCGCTTTTAACGTCCATCTTGATTGCAGAGGCATCTTCTAGGAGAACCCCATGAAACGAGTGTTTGCCAGTTTAGTGTGCTCGGCCATGACGGGTGCTTATGCCGCAGTTGCTGCGCCTGTGGTGTGTAAGGCCAATGATTTGGGTTGCGTACTTAATGCAGTGAGCGCAGGACGCGCGCTGACCATCACCCCAATTCCAACCCCAGAAAAACCGCGTTCTGTTTCTCGTGTGAGACCGAAGAACAACGAAACCACGACCCCTGTTGATCCAACCGATCCAGATGGTGATGGTGTGTTGGAAATTGATGATGTCAGCACACAAGACCCCAACAATGTTCCTCAAGACGCTTCAGCCAATCCCTTTGTTGAAGACGCTGATGCTGTCGATTTAGACAGCGACCCTAATGACGATTTGAAGGGCGATGCCGCTGTCGCCATTGACAACAAAGGCCCCATTGACGGGGTGTATGAATGCGATGTGAGTCTGCCGTTTCCCCCCATCATCAAAACCTATGTCTCCATCAACGGCAAGAAAGACGGCATGACGGTCTTTTTGCAAGCCGAAATCAGCCGTTCGGGAAACAACTTCTTCGGCTACGGCCTAGGGTCGGTGACACGCGACAGCGACAATGTGTTCACCTACAACGGCACTACATCGGCAGGGCAAAAAGTGTCGTTCATTGCTTACAAGTCCAATCGCACACAACGCGTCACCATTGAAGGCGGCATCACTTTGGGTGTCAAAACCAGCACTGGCACTGGTGAACCGATTCATGCCAACTATGAGTGCAGCAAAATCTTTTAGGACATCGCCATGACTCGCTTTCTCTCTCAAGGCACTACATTCCGACTCGCGGCTTCTTTGCTGATGGCCTTCGCCTGCTCCCCTGCATCAACAATGGGGCTTATTGCGGCCGCACAACAAAACAGCAACTGCCCGGGCAGCAGTCTTCAAATCACCCCCATAGGCTTTGGCAACACCATCATCTCTTTGAAGGTCTGGATGGTGCGTGCCGACAACAAACAAGAGGTGGACTTTTTCCCCAGATGTGCAGGCACGGCTTCTCAAATTGACTGTCCCCAACTCGGTCGCACCGACACCGCGTATGTGCACTTCAGTCAAGGGGGCATGAATGCAGACAATGTAGAAAGCGTCATCATTTGTGTGGGCGCTAGGCAGTACAAGTTCAGCATTCACCTTGATGACCCCCGCAACAACGAAGTCGCGGGATCGTTTTCTTGCACCCCCAAAGTCCCTATCGGTCGCAACGAACAGTTCAGTGTGCCCCGTGTGGGGACAGGGCCGTCGGCAACGATCAATGTCTCCACCAGCGAGTTCGGGAGCAATCGGGGATGCAAACCCATGAAAGCGGACATCTACAACGTGAGCTTCTGATGCGCTCACGCTGAGACTGCGGTACGGTCAGCACCGCTTACGCAGATAGTGCCTTCCTAAGCCGTCTTCAGCACACGTAAAGACCACATGAGCTTTTGGGCTGCGGCAACTCTGGCTGCGTTGGCGGGTTTGCTGGCGGGCGAGTGGATGCTGGGCCTTGTCCCCCACTGGGGGGCACTCTTGATCTGGCCCGCGTTAGGGTATGCGTTGTGGCGCTTGCCCGCATTGCCTGCGCTGCAACGCAGCGGGGTCACGGCCCTTTTCATGCTCGGGTTTTGTGGCGTGGGCACGTATTGGCTGCCCGCGTCCGCATCGGGCTTGCGCTTGCCAGAATCTTTGTTGTACGCATTCTGGATAGGCCAAACGCTGGTGGCTGCATTGCCTTGGGCCTTGGCGGGGGGGTGGGTTCGATCCCAAGCTGGCGTTTGGACATTTCCGCTGTGGGCCATAGGGCTGTCTGTGGTCTTGCCCACGGCATTGCCCGTCTTCCCTGCGGTGGTCTTGGGCGATATGCCCCTGTTCACCAGTGCCGTCGCCGGGCTAGGGCCAGCGGGTGCGAGTGTGCTGGCCCTGTGGTCGGGTGTGTGCTTGACTGCTCCTAAAGCCCAGATACGATGGCTGGGTGCAGGTGTCGTTGGCATTTGGCTGTGCTCGGGCTACATATGGCTGAACACGCCCAAAGCTGGTGTGCCTGTCGAAGCCGTTTTGATACGCCCAGCGTCCGCATCATTCGCCAGCCCACCCGCACAAGTGCGCAGTCAAGCCCTGCAACAGCAGGCGATTGCTGTCTCCGCCGAGTTTCCGGGAGCGTTGGTGCTGTGGCCGGAACTCAATTGGGTCTTCCCTCAACCTGGAGAAGATGCCAGCACAGATGCCGTTTGGCGTACCCATTTGGCCGGGCCTGTCAGCGGCGATATGGGGCCATTTCGGCAAGACGGACAACTCATCCCGACACAAGGCTGGTTGAGCGCAGAAGGAGCGGTGGGCGATAGACGCAGCAAAATCGGTGTTGTCCCCATGATTGAAGACGGTTGGCGTAACGCAAGCGACTTTGCATGGCTGCCCCACAGTTGGCAACAAGCCTTGAGCGCACGCCATGTCAGTGCCGGACGCAGCGATGATCCCTATGCAGTATGGTCGATCTGGCCTGAAGTCGTGGCCTTGCCCTTCATGTGTTTTGAAGGCGTTCGCACCACCGTGCTTCCTTGGCCAGCTCGCCATGCCAATCGCCCCGCCGTGGCCCTTGTATCCGCATCAGATGCGTGGACACCTCATGCCTTAGCCAGCAACGCCCACCATGCCGCCCGCCGCTTGTTGGCGGTGAGCCTAGGCAGACCCGTTCTGGTCGCTACCTTAGCGGGCCCGCTGCTGCACATAGACGCGCATGGCAACGTCGTCGTCACCGAAGCGGCTGGAGCCCACGCTGCGCAACTCAAAGTCAGGCCGTATGCAAGCACCGCCAGCGTCTATGCCCACTGGGCGGCCTTTGACCTCCCCATTTTTTTGTTGCTCATGCTGATGATGAGTGTCTTTCATGTCTGGCAACCATACATACGCCGCACGAAAAAATAAAAGGCCTGCTGAGAAAAGACCCTCGACTCACCGACTACTGGCGATTGTCATCGCTCGGATTAGCACCAATAAACCATCAAATTTAATAGCAAAAAAGTGAGCTACTTACACAAGTCAGTCACCTGTGTAGATGGATTTTTAAAAAAGATCACGCGTTGTCGCATTTTCCCCGCACCCCAACCCTCCCCCGCTGGTGGAGGGAGTAAAGACACTGCTGTCGGAGGAAGGGCCGTTCAACTCCTCCTCCCAGCGGAGGGAGGTGGGGAGGTGGGTAGCAACGCCGCCGCTTGCTTGGCCCATGCGATCGCAGCCAGTAAACTGTCAGGCTTGGCAATGCCTTGTCCTGCCACGTCAAAAGCCGTGCCGTGATCGGGGCTGCTGCGGATGAAGGGCAGGCCCAGCGTGGCGTTCACGCCGTGATCGACCCCCAAATACTTCACTGGAATCAGCCCTTGGTCGTGGTACATCGCCAGCACCACATCAAACTCCCCCGTGCGAGCACGCATGAACACCGTATCGGGAGCGATGGGGCCGTACACCGCCCACCCCAAGGCTTGCGCCTGCGCGATGGCGGGGGCGATGATGTCCAACTCCTCACGCCCGAGCAAGCCGCCCTCGCCCGCGTGCGGATTCAAGCCCGCCACCGCCACCCGCAGCGGCTCGCGGCGCACGTCACG
>DLPA01000133.1:0-6899 GCA_002479815.1 bacterium UBA7470
GGAGGTGCGTTCTTTGTGATCGCAAGGGTGCCGTTGGTGCAGTTATTGGGGTCAAGGACAGAACAAGCGGTGTAGGTGACGTTGTACGAGCCACTGGGCGCTGTATTTGCGATGCTGACGACGCCACCAGACTCCGTCACCCCTGTGGGCGGAGAAACCAATATGGTCGTTAAGGTGGCAGTGGTTGCTGGGATCAAGACAGGTGTGCTGCTGTTTGCACCTTCGATGTTGTCGTTGCTGAGGATGTTGATGCTGCCCCCAGTGTCAGGCACAACCACACTGTCAGGCGTGGTGACGACCTTGCTGCGGTAATAGTTTCCAGCCAACAAGCCGGTTTGGGGGGTCGTGTTGACCAACGAGTTCACGCCATGGGGCAATGGATTGCAACCTGTGCAAGACCCCGGCACGCCCGTGATGTTGCCTGTGGCGCTGGCGAGCAGCACGGCATCGCTTGTCGTGCCGCCCGTCAGGGTCATGGCCGTTGCATTCAAGGCGATGTTGTTGGCCGTGGCGCGAATCACCGCATGCTGCGTGCCAGTTGCCGTTGCCGTGATCCCTCCACTGGGGTTGGAGAGGCAAACCGCATCCGTGGTCGAGCAGCCTGCGGCATCGGCTGCACCGCCTTCTATGCGCGCACCACCGCCTGAGGTGGCAAGCACGGCAATATCACCCGAACCCGTGTTGCTCAGATGCACGGCCTTGGAGGCGGTGACCTTGGCCTCAAACGCGCCTGACGGTGACACTTGAATGCCATTCAGGGCCGTCAGCCTCACATTGCCATTAGAAGAGGCCACGGTATCGCGCACTTGCAATTGACCCGCTGTGGCGGCGATGTCGATGCTGCCCTCGGCAATGGCCTTATCTACCGTCGCGTTGCCACCAAAACCAAGGTTGATGGGTGAGCCTGCACCGCCTGCTTGAGCGATCACGCCTTTGGTCGAGCTAATCATCACACGGTTGGTGGAGCTGCTTCCAATCGCCCCTGATGCTGTGTTTAACACCACAGAGCCGTTCGTTTGTATAGATGCCGGTGCTGGGGACGTGACATGGGTGATGGCACCTTGGGCTGAGACCGCCACAGAAGCCGTGCTTGCTGTGCCGCCCTCAACGGTGGCAGAGGACTGCAAGGAAGTAATGGAGGCCGCACCTCCAGAGGTCACCTGTATGCGCCCTGATCCGCTGTTCACAGAGACCAAATCGGCGCTGTTTCCAGTGCCCGTTTGAATCACCACATCCCCTCCGCCTGAGTTTTGTACCGAGGTGTACACCGTTGGGCCAGTGGTGTGGAGCGCGACAAGGCCAGAACTGACATTCGTGACGCTTAAAAACTCACCAATTTGGTTACCCGCCTGGCCCAAGTTCAAGCCCCCATTCGAGGTGGACGACCACTGCTGGGTGTTTTTCACCAGTTGGGTTTGGGTGATGCCCCCTGCATTGGTGATGCTGACATTGTTCCCATAGGCATCAATCCCATTTTGACCATCGACTTGCCCAATCTCAAGATCAGCGCCATTTTTGAACGAGAACTGACCACTGCGCGAGTGGCCGGCCAGCTTAGAAACAGAATGGGTCGCTGAAGGATGGTTGAGGGCCACAAGCGTACCGTCTGCATTCAAGCCTGTTGCAGTGATTTGCCCTGATGCGGTTTGGGTGATCGGTGCGTTTGTAATCAGGCTCAGATCAGGCGCATTGGTCGGTGCAATCGCACTTTCAACCGAGATGCCGCCCGTGTGCGTCCCCCACCCCACCACGATCGTGGGCGTGGTGATGCGCTTCAATTCGGCATCCTCCAAACCTAGACTGGATGGCGAGTCTGGCTGACCCAACTGAATGAGCTGTGTGTGGGTCAGGGGACGCAAGACCACGCGGGCGTTCGTTGCTGCTGCATTGACTGTCCCGTTGATTTCAATTTGATCCGCCACCAGTGCCAAGTCGCCTGCACCTGTTTTCGCGACACTGCTCCCTGTATCAATGAGGATGGATTTGCCCGTGCTCGCATCTATCAGAATTGTTCCAGTGCCATTGATGTGCCCTCGTCCCAAGTACACGCCGCTGCTGGTGCTTGCATTGGTGATGCCATGGACAGTGACGTGACCGCCTGTGACGGAAGAAACGGGGGCTGGTGGCGTGCTGGCGATTTTGACGCCGATCGTACTGTCGCTGCTGCCGGTGATCGTTACATTGGCTGTATTGGAGGTGACAACTCCACCGTCCACGATTTGTACCCCATAGCCCCCGTAGCCCGTCCCGTCCAAGGTCAGGGCATCGGTGCGCTGGATTTGTGCGCCAGCCCCCGACACTTGAATGCCTGCACCGGCGCTGGTGTTTTTCCCTGTCACGCTCAGTGGCCCCGCTCCAGAGACCACCGTGCTTGCACCGATGACTGCTACCCCATGCGTGGCGCTGCCGCTGGTTTCACCTTTGAGGGTGGTGTTGCTGGACGACAAGGTGTTGTTGCCGATGAATTGGACGCCATGGCCGCCTGTGCTGAAGCCTTCGATCGTCGCCGTCCCTGTGCCTGCGTTCACCGACGAAGCGTTCATTTCAATCCCTGTGGTGCCAGAGGCAGCGACATTCCCGGCTCGAATGGAGATGTTGCCACCCGCAGTTTGGATGCCGGCCTTTGCAATAGCGATGGCCCCTTTTTGGGCGTCCAGCGTAATTCCCCCTGAGCCTGAAGCCACCAACGCTGGTGAAGCCCCAGGCGCACTGACATACCCCAGCATGATGTCGCCGTTGCTGTCGAGGGTACGCAGCATGATGCTGCCCGTGCCGCTGGTTTCGATGCCGATGGGCTGTATGCCGCCACTCAACAGGTTGATGCCTGGACCGCCTGTTCCTGTGGTTTCTAAGGTGATGCTGATGTGGGCAGGCAATGCGATTTTGTTACCGCTGAACGTGCCGTTGACAGCGATGTGTTGGTCGGCTTGCAATGTCACATCGGTGGTTGCGACTTCTAAATCCGCTTCATAGACGGTGGCTGCTGGCGCCGGTGCAGGTCCCCCAGCAGGCGGACAGGGAGTTGGCCCAGGCGCACAGCCACCTTCGATTGTGATGGCACTGGGGTCCAACAGCCAGCGCCCTGTTTTGCCCTGGGGGGCACGTGTATCGACGCGTCCGCCGCGAGCATCCAAGGTGTCTTTGCCCGAGGTTTCGACTTGCCCGCCATCCCCACCTTGCGTTCCGCCACGCGCCAGAATTTGACCGTGGAACGTGGTGCTACCATCAGCCCATGCCACCACCGTACCACCCTGACCCTGTTGTGTGGCACTGGCATCTAGCACTGCCCCACGCGCAATGGTCGTGGTTTGCGCATTGCTCAAACGTGCATCCTTGCCTTGCCAGCCGCCACCGATCAAGACTTCCCCACCCCCCGCTGCGCCAGAGGCATCCACTTTTGCCGTCCCGCCGACGTTCACCGTTTGGGCGGTGGCGTGGAACAAACCCCCTAAGCGGTTCAGGCGTTGCGCGCGTGCCGTGCCGTCGATGTCGGCTTGATCTTTGGCCTTGAGCACCACACGTCCATCGGCTTCTCGCACGGCTTGCACTTCAATTTGACCACTGTGGCGCAGGTGGGCGGCAAACATTCCCACCGCACTGCCTTGCAGCAAGCCCAGATTCACCGCACGGTCACTGGGGGCTTGTACTTCGAAACGCAGGCCACTCAACCCGGGCGCAACCAACTCGACTTTCTGCCCAGCGGCCAATAAAACCGCGCCATTGGGGGCTTGGACAATCGCGCCAGCATCGACAGCCGCTTGCGGGGCCAACAAGACCACATCGCCCAGCCCGGCCTTGATTTGGCCCTCGACGTTGAGGTGGCTGCCGCCCTCGAAGCGCAGGCGAGCGGCCTTGGCATCGGCCTCTGTCATTTGCATGGCCGCAGCGGTGAAGCGTGCGGTATCCACCACCGCATTTTTCCCGACCGTGATACCGCTGGGGTTGACCAGCACGATGTGCCCGTTCGACCCCAATGTCCCCATGATCTGCGAAGGGTTGGAGGTGACGACGCGGTTGATGCTGGTGCTGACCGCATCCGGCTGTTGCACCCATGTGCTAGAGCCAGCAGGCACGCTGAAACTTTGCCAGTTGATGGTGGAATGCTTGGTGCCGGGGGCATTCTGCGTATGAATGAGTAAATTTTGCCCTTGCTGTTGCACCGACACTTGTCCTGCCACTGCCTGCGCACCACTAGGCTGCGCTGCCGTGGTTGCAGGCAAGCTCATAAATGCAGTGGCTAATGCCCACACCAAGGCCCGCAAAGGATGCCCCTGTGCAGCAGGCGAATGTGCCACTGCGCCCAGCAAAGGATGGGGGGCTGGAGAGGCGGACGTGCGTAAGCGGCGCAAACGAGAGGAGGCACGAGCCTCAATCGGCCGAGCAGATGGGTGGTTCATAAGCACCCCTTCATAAGTTAAGACAGAGAGAAGCGCAACCATACAACATCCGTCGCGCCCATGACAATTCGTTGGGGTGTGACTTTAACCTTCTCTTGTCACACCACAGCGAAGAGGATTAGCACAAAAACGCCAAGGACTCAGCAATAAATCACACCACCACCTAATACGTTGTCTTAAATGTCTTTTTTGACCAAATTGGAAAGTGGATTGTGGTTGATCTGCGACATAGCTGAACACAAATCTTGCCAAACCTTGGCTTTTTCTGCCGGATTTCGCAGCAAGTAAGCGGGGTGATAACTGACGATGACGGGTATTTGATGCCACTGATGGACTTGCCCTCGCAAGCGCCCTAAGGGGAGCTTCGCAGCCTCAGGCATGGTGTGATCGAGCAAGGTGTGTGAGGCATAGCGCCCTAAAGACAAAATCAAGTCGGGTTGCACCAGCTCAATCTGCCGCATTAAATAGGGCTGACACTGCATCCACTCCTGAGGCTCTGGGTTGCGATTGCTGGGGGGGCGGCACTTGACAGCATTGGTGATGTACACATCGGTGTCACGGCTCAAGCCCATCGCCGCCAGCATTGCGTCTAATAATTGCCCAGCGGGTCCGACAAAAGGCAAGCCTTGCTTGTCCTCTTGTTCCCCAGGGCCTTCGCCGACGATCATCCATTTGGCTCGTCGTGGCCCCATGCCTAAGACCGCCTGACGACGGTGTGTGCACAGTCCACAGGCGCGGCAAGACTGTACTGCGCTTTCCAGTTCTTCCCATCCCAATGTGGCGACTTCAGGTCGTGGGTGGGCTTCAAAGGTGGGCGTGGGAATCGCGGCTGTCACCGTCACTTTGGGCAAAGGTGTTGGTGGTAAGTGGGACGCAACAGGGGCAGCCACAGCAACTGCGGTGGGTGCTGCGGGCGATACGACCTCAGGCGGCGATGCCGACGGGGTGCTTGTGGCGGGCCATCTATAAGCAACCCCCATCAGCTCCAGCATCCCCAAACGGCGCTCGTCAAGCTGCAAACTGGAATGGACGGCGGAAGTGCTCATTTGGTGCTCTCATGCTCGGTTCTCTCATTCGCCACCCCTATGGGCTGTTGGCACTGCACGGCCCGAAGCTTGAGGTTCAAACTCATCACCACGGCATCCTCTCGGTGGCCTTGTCCCGCAGGATAGTAGGCTTTGCGGTTTCCCACAGGGGCAAATCCAAATTGCCGATATAACTGCTGCGCCGCCTGATTGCTGGCGCGCACCTCTAGCCAAATCCATTGCGCTTGTTGTGCGCCAGCCCATGCAGCCAACGACTCTAACATCCACACCGCCCACCCTTGGCGGCGATGTTCAGGCAATACCGCGATATTGAGCAGGTGCGCCTCTTCTACGCCAAGCATGGCGATCCAATAGCCCAACAAAATATGCCCTGTGCTTGTGCGTCTGCTGGTATCACTAGGCTGGGGCTGTGCCACCAGCAGATAAGAGGGATAGTTGGCTTTCAAGGCATCACGGAAATTACCTAAAGACCATGGGTGACTGTAAGCACGTTTTTCGGCCTCCCACACCAACTCCAAATCTGCCTCTGTCAAGGGTTCTAAATGCAGCTTGCGACCTTGGTGTGTCATTCTCAGCCCCCTGCCACGACAGCCGCCCGCTCTGCGGTGGTTTGGGCGACTTTGTTGCGAACGTACAGGGGCTGTACTTCTGCGGCGCTCACCGCTTGCCCTGAATGCCACAACGCGGGAGCCAAGCGCAGCAAGGCCGCAGCAGTCGGCCATGCCTGAAGGCAGTGGGTGGCCTTGATGCGTTCCCCGATACCCGCCATCAGCGTCAGATCGGCCCAGACATTTCCGGCCCACAGATGCGTGTCTTCAAGGGGCACGGTGGGCCGTGCGTCGACCAAGTGAGTCGGCGTACACAAAGCCGGTCCGGCGACACACACCGCTTGAGCCACTGCCGCATGATCAAAGCGATAACTCGCCACATACACCTCCCCCATGCGTGCGTCCAACACGGCCGTGATCCACAAACGCTCGCCTTGGCTATTTTTCGTTTTGAGCCACTCATAACGCGCTTCTTCAGCCACCGCCAACAAGGTGTCCACCGCCAACACGGGCAAACCCTGAGGGTGTGCTGCGCTGCGTACCCCATAGGCCAATCCTTGCGCCACAGCACACGCAGTACGCAAGCCTGTAAAGGCACCTGGCCCGTGTCCAAGCACCAACGCATCCAATTCATCCAAAGAAAGAGCCGCCTGTTGTAACAGGTGTTGAAGGGTCGGCAAGAGCGTATGCGAGGCTTGCGCGCCCCCCGCTGCCTCATGCAGCCACTGCCCTTGTGTGTGGCCTGCGGTGTTGACCCTCAGACCGACACTCATGTGTTGCGTACTGGTTTCCAATGCTAAAAATCGCAAGATAAGTCCCATCTATTGATAACCACAAAATCGCCGTCCACGCGCATGAATAGCCCGCTATTGATGGCGATTGGTTTCCTTCGACGCATGGCAGTCGGT
>DLPA01000133.1:7005-13762 GCA_002479815.1 bacterium UBA7470
TTTCTCTGGAGTTTGCTGTGCGTCTGTTCTTTCGTTTCAGTGGCTTGATCCTCGGTGTCAGCGTCGGGATGGGCATAGGGGGAGCCTTGTCTTTCGCTCAGGCCAAAGACCGCCCAGCCGCTGTGGCCCGCAAAAGCGCCTCTTCCACTTGGGCCGAGGGCTTGCCTGAAGACATCCAAGCGGCGCTTAAAAAATATGCCATTCCTCCTCAAGCCTTGGCGCTGACCGTGGCCGCGGCCGACGCGCCCACTCCAGCCTATGTGCGCTGGAACGATCAACAGGCCATGAATCCCGCATCGGTCATGAAGTTGGTCACCACGTATGCGGCAGTTGATTTGCTTGGCCCGCAGTTCACTTGGCGCAATCAATTTTGGGTGGATGGTCCCGTTCATGCGGGCTTGCTGCGCGGCAATTTGTACATACGCGGCAGCGGCGACCCCAAATGGGTCATGGAACGCATCGAAGCTGCCTTTGCTGCTGTGCGAGAGGCGGGTGTGACCGTCGTACACGGCGACATCGTGCTGGACGACAAAGCATTTGATCTGCCAAACACAGACCCCAACAGTTTCGATGGCGAAAAATTAAGACCCTACAACGTGGCCCCTGACGGCTTGTTGGTGAACTTTAAATCCCTGATCTTGAAATTCACACCGGACGAAGCCGCCGGCGTCGCACGAGTCAGCTACGAGCCACCTTTGGCCTTCATGAGCGTCAGCCCCAGCGTCCCGCTGAGCAAAGTTGCCTGTGGCGATTGGCGATCGGCCCTGCGCGCTCACTTAGACGATCCCAATGGCGTGCGTTTCAGCGGCAGCTATGCCAGCCGTTGCGGAGAAAAAACATGGCCCGTGGCCTATGTAGACCCCGGCAGTTACGGCTCACGGGCCATCGAAGGACTGTGGCGGGCTGGCGGGGGACTCATGACGGGCCAAGTACGATACGGCGTGACCCCAGCACAGGCGGGTCTGCTGCTGGAGCAAGCCTCGCTTCCCCTGAACGACATCGTCTCGGACATCAATAAATTCAGCAACAACGTCATGGCGCAGCAAGTGTTTTTGACCCTAGGACGACTGTCGTCTGAGGCCATCGACCATGCCCATATGGGCGGATCGCACGCCATCAACGGCCCTGTCGCCACGTTTGAACGCTCACGCCAATTGCTGACGCAATGGTGGCAACGTCGATTTGGTTCCCAGCCCCCTGTACCCGTCATGGACAACGGCTCAGGCTTATCGCGCCAAGAGCGCATCACCGCACAAGGATTGTTGGCCTTGCTGCGGGCCAATCTTCGTCACCCGAACGCCGCGAGTTTGATCGACTCCCTGCCCATTGCGGGGGTGGACGGCACAGCCAGCCGCATGGCCGACAGAGGCATTCTCAAATTCGCACTGGGCAATGCCCGCATCAAAACCGGTACGCTGCGTGACGTGGTGGCGATTGCAGGCTATGTGCAAAACCGGCAAAACCAGCCCCTCATCGTGGTCGCCATCATCAACCACCCCAACGCGCCGCAAGCACGCCCAGTTTTGGATGCGGTGCTGGAATGGGCGGCGACACGCGCTGGCCGCACGCCCTGAGTTTCTGGTGTCTGAGGGCACTGTTTTTCTTGCGTGAATCACAATGCAAACGATTGCGTTGTGGCGCTGTCAGACTTATCATGCCCGTCTTGATCTGCTTAAAACGATTCACAATGACTCTCACAGACTTGATCGGCTATCTTGCCGCTTCACTGACCACATTTAGCTTTGTGCCCCAAGCTCTGCACACGTTTAAAACCAAAGACGTGCGTGGGATCTCTTTAGGGATGTACAGTGTCTTCACGGCGGGTATTGCCTTGTGGTTGGCATATGGTTTGATGCTCAGCGCATGGCCAATTGTGGCGGCCAACGCCATTACGCTCGTTCTGGCGGCATCCATCCTCGTCATGAAGCTGCGTTACCGCTGACAGCGGTGCTCCACGGGCCGACTTGGTGTAAACCCTCTGCACAGCTGAATAGACGTCGGCGTAAGATGTTTTGATAAAAAGAACGATCGTTCTTTTTTCTTTCATCTTTCTTCACATCTCAAGGCAGTTGCTATGAAAATCAAACTCACACTCACCACCATGACTGCCGCTGTACTGCTGGCTGCTTGCGGTGGTGGCAGCGATACGTCCGCAGTCAAAGTCGTGGGCGACAGCTTGGCAGATAGCGGTACGTTTGGCATCAAGTTCACCGTGCAAGGCAATGCCAGCAACCCTACCACGATCTGGACAGACCGCGTGGCCGGTGCTTTAGATGCGCCTGCATTGTGTGCCCGTTATACCGTTAACAGCGCCCGACAACCCGTGCTGAATCCTGCGGCCACCTCTTGCACCAGCTACGGGGTTGGTGGCGGTCGCATCAACCCCATCGGGACTGCAGCCGACGCGACGCCTATCTCTGTTGTGCAGCAGCTCAAAGACTTGGCGGCCAGTGGTAAGTTTGGTGACCGGGATGTGCTCTTGGCCAATGGCGGTGGGAATGACGCTGCCGATTTGGTCGGTGCATTTTTAGCCGCCAGCAGAGACGGGGGCGCGTCGTACACGGCACTGCTGGCTGAGTTGTTGTCGCCCACACAAATTCAAACCGCAGCCGCTGGCGGGCAAGCTGGCTTGGCTCAAGCGGGGGGGTTGTACATGGTCGCCTTGGCCAATTCTTTTGCCGATGCCCTCAACACCCATGCCTTGAACAATGGCGCCCAGCGAGTAGCAGTAGTCACTGCACCTGATGTGACCAAAACACCGCGCTTCCAAGCCGTGTTGGCGGGGGTTGCCTTGGCCAGCGGTGGCGGCACAGTTGGCCAAACCGCTGCGGCTCAGGTGGCCGCCATGGCGGATGGCTGGGTCAAAGCGTTCAATGGGCAGTTGAGCACGCGCTTTGCCAACAACCCCAAGGTCGTGATGGTCGATTTCTACTCTGAGTTGAACAAGTGGCTCGCGTCTCCAGCAGCGTATGGTTTGACCAATACCACCACGCCCGCCTGTCCCGTTACTGGTCGGGATGAGAATGGGTTGCCCGCGTACACGATTGCCACTTGTACCGCTGATGGGCTGTCTGCCGCACCTCCAGCCGGTGTCAGTGGTGGGGCCGATTGGTGGAAAACCTATGTGTTCTCGGACAATTTCCACGGCACGCCACGCACCAACCAGTTGGTGGCTGATGTGGTCTTGACCGCCTTGGCCTCCAAAGGGTGGAAATAAGGGCTATACCGCCTGATCAAGGACTCGTTGATGTAGTCCTTGAAGCGCACATCTGACCGTGGCTCGCCGCACGGCGGCGCGGTCGCCCTCAAAGTGGTGGCATTCTGCAGTCAAAGTGCCCGCCACCCACCATCCCAACCAAACCGTGCCCACAGGCTTGCTGGGTGATCCGCCGGTGGGGCCGGCAACGCCTGTAACGGCGACACTTACCTGCGTGTGTGCGCGTGCGGCTGCGCCTTGGGCCATGCCCCGCACCACGGCCTCGCTGACCGCGCCTTCCGTCGCAATCAAGTCGGCGGATACGCCCAGCAGCTCGGTTTTGGCGGCGTTGGAATAGGTCACAAATCCCCGCTCGAACCATTCGCTCGATCCGGCCATTTCGGTGCAGGCCGCTGCAATCAAGCCGCCGGTGCAGCTTTCCGCCGTCGCCAGCATCCATCCCCGCGCCTTTAATTCGGCGGCCAAAGACATCAGCACGTGTGGGATGGAGTCGTCTGTGTGGTTCATACGTTCACCTATCAAGTTGTTTTACGGTGCGTCATTGGTTGGCTCAATAACGCCACCACGCCATGAACAGCAGCACGCAAAAAGCGGCGACGCCGTCATCCAACATGACCCCAAAGCCACCGCGCAGTCCATGGCCTTTGAAGCGTTCATCGGCCCACGCCATCGGGCCCAGCTTGACGGCATCCAGTAGGCGAAACAGTACAAACGCGCCGACTTGTCCCCAAAAGCCTGTGGGTTGAATCATCCACAAAATCAGCCAAAACGCCACCACCTCGTCCCACACCATGTGACTGGAATCCGGCTCGCCCATGTGCTTGGCCGTGAGGGCACACGCCCAAATCCCCAGTAAGAAACTGATACCGATGACCACCGCCCATGCCACATCGTTCAGCCAAGGCTGCAACACCAAAAAACTCGCCCACGCCCATAACGTACCCACCGTGCCGGGGGCATATCGAGCCAAACCAGCGCCAAAGCCCAGCGCAATGGCATGGGCGGGATGACGGGCCATAAACGCCAAGTTGGGCCGACGTGTGCCCATCGACACCGCGCTTGCACCCGCCGCTGAGGGGGTGTCAGAGACGGGGCGATAGACTTGATCGGGGCCAGCTTCGAGAAGTTCAGGAGTGGGTGCTTGCATCAGGTGGATTGTGCGCCAACCAATCGCGCCACCAATCAATACAGGCCCGCAATTTGGGCAGTCGGTGACGTTCTTGCAGCATGACGGCGTAGATAGGCACAGGTTCAGGGTCGAAGCTCGTGGTCAGCACAGGACGCAAAGCTCCCGTGTGCACATGGGGGCGTGCCACCAAATCACTCAGCCGCGCCATTCCTACCCCGTTGAGCACCAAGGCCAGTGTGGTCCCGCTGCTGTCGCTGCGCGTATGGCCTTGCACCTGCCAATGGTCTTTGCTGTGGTCGTTGTGGCTGCGTGCGCCCATTTCTTTCACCAAGGGCCAACGGTTGAGCGACGTGCTCACACTGCTGGCAATCAAACGATGCTGCGATAAGTCGGCCACCGTCTTTGGTTGACCATACCGCGCCAAATAGTCCGGACTGGCGCACAGTGTGCGACCATAGGCCCCAATTTGCAGCGCCACCAAAGAGTCTCCCCGTAAAGTGCCTGTCCGTATCGCAATGTCGATGCCTTCGCGGGCCATATCGACCATGCGATCATCCGCACATAAGTCCACGTTCAGCCCTGGATGCTTGGCGTACAAGCCGGGCAGACTGGGCGCAATCAAGGCAGAGGCCAAGGCGGGACTGACGGCCACGCGCACCCATCCATGCGGGCCATCCCGTTGCCGGCCTAAATCGGCCTCCAACACCTCACGGGTTTGCAGCAGTTGGCGAGCATGGGCGACAAAAACATCGCCCGCATCGGTCAGGGACAGCCCATGCGTGGTGCGCCGCAGCAGGCGCACGCCACAAGCGGCCTCCAACCTTGCCAGATTGCGAGAAATCTGACTCACGGGCACGTCCCGCTCGCGGGCGGCAGCAGAGAGCGTGCCCAATTCCAACACCCGCAGCACCAAGGCCGCGTCGTCCAGTTCAAAGTTCATTGGGGTGTTTCTCCAGCGCAATGAGGTACGTGATCCACAAGTCATCCTTTGATTTTGCAAAAAACGCAAAACCAGTGTGCATTTTCTACGGTTTCCGAGCATCGCTTAAATCAATACAGTCAAACCACGTCCACCACTTTGGCCCTCACACCTCATGGAGTCCCTTATGTCTCATTCCCAGTTCCCTCACCCACTCAAAACCGATCAAGACTTGATCGCCGCTGCCAAAACAGAAGCCCAGCGTCTGCGCCGTCTGGCAGTTCAAGAGTTCGGCTCCACCCTCTTGGATGACCTAGGGGATATGTGGCGAGGCGGCAATGCCTTGTGGGAACGCACTCGCCTCCACAGCGAACAGTCCCTAACTCGCCGTGCCCAACGCTTGCAAGCGCGTTGGCAAGCCCACCAAAAGCAACGCGCTCGCAATCAAAACGCCTCTTAACGACTGAACGACTGATCAATTGAAAGAGAAACAAGATGCCTACCTTACAACTGCAAGTCAGCCCACTTCAAAATCCAGAGCACTATCAAGCCTTGTGTACCCGCCTGACTGAGTTGACCGCACGGGTGTTGCACAAACGGCGTGAAGTCACGGTGGTGATGATTCATGACCTGCCAGCCGCCCGCTGGTCGATCGGCGGGCAGGCGGCCACGCAGCCCACTGCGTGTTTGAGCATCGCCATCACCGCTGGCACCAACACCCCCGAGGAAAAAGCCGCGTTCATTGCCCAAGCCTACGCCGAGCTGGAGTGGGTGCTAGGCCAAGAGCAAGGCTTGGCCCTTGCCAGCTACGTCACGATCCACGAACACCCGGCCACCGACTGGGGCTATGGCGGACACACCCAAGCCTACCGCCAAACACAGGCCCGACTCTGAATATGCGCCCCCCATGCCCAACCGCATCGTTGCAACGAGTGAAACCGCCCAATTCCCCTCCTGTGGAGGGGTGGCAGGCGCAGCCTGACGGGGTGGTGGCGGTGCAATGGCTATCAAAAATAATAGTAAAAAATATGAGCTGCTTACGCAAGTAATACCGGCACTTTAGCCTATTTAAATCTAAAAATCAGCCCTTTTTATCTAAAAAATACGCTTCAAACCGCAAAAAACCGATTTTTTAGGCTCGAAAAACGGGTCAATAGGTCATTTTCGATGATTTTAAGCAATTTTTTAAGAATGAAAATAGCCAAAACCTAGGTATTACTTGCGTAAGCAGCTCACTTTTTTTGCTATGCTTTTATGGGCGTGCTGTGTTCAGGCGCTCGCGGGTCGCCCAGGCTTCACGGCGTGCGGCTTGCGCAAAGTCGGCCCCTGCGCTGGCGTACAAAATGGCGCGAGACGAGTTCACTGCAATCAAGCCCTGCGCGGTCAACCCCGCTTGCACGGTGGCATGGGCATCGCCGCCCTGCGCCCCGACACCGGGAATCAGCAGCGGCAAGGTGGGGGCCAGCTCGCGCACGCGGGCAATTTCTGCCGG
>DLPA01000133.1:13891-21986 GCA_002479815.1 bacterium UBA7470
GGCTGCCCCTCCACACTCGCCAAGCGTTGCGCCTGCAAGTCGTCACCCCCCGGATTGGAGGTTCGGCACAATAAAAACACGCCCTTGTCGCGGTAACGCAAATAAGGCTCTATCGAGTCAAAGCCCATGAAGGGGGACAAGGTGACGGCATCAGCGCCGTAGCGTTCAAAGGCTTCACAGGCGTATTGCTCGGCGGTGGAGCCGATGTCGCCACGCTTGGCATCCAAAATCACGGGCACATGGGGTGCGGCTTGACGAATGTGAGCGATGAGGCGCTCCAACTGATCTTCGGCTCTGTGGGCCGCAAAGTAGGCGATTTGTGGCTTAAATGCCATCGCCATATCAGCGGTGGCATCGACAATGGCGGCACAAAAATCAAAAATCCGTTTGGAATCAGCACCAAAGGGACTGGGAAAGCGACGCGGCTCAGGGTCTAAGCCCACGCACAGCAAACTTTGGTTCTGCACAGCCGCACGTTGTAACGATGGAATGAAGGAGTGTGAGGTCATAGCGTGAAATTTTACGGAGGGATGCGGCCCAGATGGCACAAACCTTGAGACAGCGCAACCCAACAGGGCGACAATGGCGGGATGAGTGAGTTGTTCGCTTGAGATGTCGGTATTGTTGTTCATTCTCCCCGCCGGAGGTCGTCATGTATTCCCTTTCTTTTGATCTGTCCCAACGCAAGTGGCTTTGGGGCCTGCTGTTGGCGTGCAGCATTGCCCATGCCCAAACTGCCTCAGAGACGACCGTTGTCGGCGAAGTGACGTTTTCCAAAGGCGTGGGGTTTGCACAAAGCCCGGGGCAACATCCTCGCACCTTGGGCGCGGGTATGGCGCTCAAAGAAGGGGATCGCCTGAGCACGGCGGCTTCTGGCACGGCGATTTTGTTGATGAAAGACGGCACGCGCATGACCGTGCGCCCGCAAAGCGAGCTGCTGCTAGAGCAGTACCGCTATAAAGAGTCGGCGCCACAAGACAACACGATGGTGTGGCAACTGCTAAAAGGCGGGTTTCGCGCCATCACAGGCTTGGTGAACAAGCAAAACGATCAAGCAGCGCGTGTCAAAACCGCAACGGCCACCATTGGTATTCGTGGCACTGATTTTGATGCCCGTCTCTGTCAGACAAAAGATTGCATTTCTGAGATCAAAGCGGGTGGCGATACACCCCCGCGTGCCACCAACCTGCGTGCCAGTGCCAAAGCGGTGTTGACAGATGGGGAGATCCACGTCCTTGCCAACAATGGAGAGAAACGCCGCTTGGTCGCCGGTGGCAGCATCTACCCGGGTGACACGGTAGAAACCGGCACGCGCGCCCATACCGTGCTGGCCTTTCGGGATGAGAGCAAGCTGACCCTGGGCGCAAGCACACAATTTCGGGTCGATGATTTCACCTACGACGCCAAAAACCCTCAAGAAGGTCGCTTTCTCGTCTCTTTGTTCAAGGGCACGGCACGCGCCTTAACGGGTTTGATCGGTAAAGCCCAGCCACAAAACGTAGGCTTTAAAACACCCACCGCTACCATCGGCATTCGTGGCACAGGCTTAGATATAGCCTGCATCGCAGATACAAACTGCACCATTTTCAACTGGCTAGGCTCCATCACCGTCACCCCTGAAGGACAAAGCGCCTTGCAAGTCTTGCAAGCGGGTCAAGGCCTCATTGTGACCCCCGCAGGCATCACCCCCATTCAAACCAACCCCGTGCCCGCCACGCTGCCCCGTCCAGATGGAGTTCCTGTGGACATGGGGCCTTTGTTCACCTCAACCCCAGTCAACGAAAGTCAAGAAGGCCTGTACGTCTTTGTGCGAGAGGGGCACTTGGAGGTGGTGACCAGCCAAGGCCTATTGCAGTTAGGTCGTGGTGAAGTGGGGCTGGCAACGACAGATGGCGTTGCACTGCGCCCCTTGCTGATGCCACGCTTCATCGAGCAAGACCGTACACCGCTGCCCAACCACCCCAACCCCCTGTTGTCCACCGTGTTGAATGAGGCCGGTGTCCAGCCCAACAACATTTGTCGTTGATCCCAAACAGTTCTTTGACATGACAATGCAGCACCGTAAAACAATGGTGTCTGCTGGCACACCCTGAGATAATCATTCCCATGCGCCCGGCTCAAACCCCATTTCGACGTTTCTTTCTGTGTACGACCGCCTTGGTGTGGCTCGGCTCTGGCTTGGGTACGGCAACGCTGGGACAGACTGCTGCCCCAGCACAAGCTCAGGCACAACGCACCGACAAGGGAATCTCTGTCTCCACCACAGAAGTCCTAGAGCCTGGAGCTGAACTGCGGATCAGAGGCTTTTCCGTCAATGGAAGCAACCCGCTGTCGGATGCAGAAATCACCTTGGCACTCGCCCCATTTCTGCGAAAACCAGCCACGCTGGACAACTTACAAGCCGCTACGGTCGCTGTCGAGGCCTTGCTAGAACGCAGGGGCTATGGTCTGTATCGCGTGCTGCTGCCCCCCCAAGAAGTGGGCGACACCATCGTGTTGGAGCTTGCCAAATTCACCATAGGCAAGGTGTCGATTGAAGGCGCTCAGGCATTTTCAAGCGATAACATCCGCCGTAGCCTACCGGAATTGCAGGAAAACAACACACCAAGCTTGCCCACGTTGACGTCTCAGACGGCTTTTGCCAACCAGCATCCGTCCAAGCAAATTCAACTGTCTTTGCGTGAGGGGCAACACCCCGATCAGATTGATGTCACGGTCAAAGTGCAAGAATCGTCCCCATTTTCTTTGACGGGCACGTTGACCAATTCAGGGGCGGCTTCATCGGGGCGAGATCGTTTTACCCTGTCAGCGACACACACCAATTTGTGGGGTTGGGATCATCAGGCACAGGCCAGCTACACCACCTCCTTGGCTCGTCTGGGGGATGTGCGTCAGTTGGGTTTCAATTACCGTGTCCCTTTGTATGCCTTGTCCTCGACTTTGGATGTGTCGCACACCAGCTCTAACGTCATTGGCAACTTTGGCACGTTCAGCAGCAGTGGCGCGGGACGCACATGGGGGGCACTCTACACATGGCACATCCCGACAGAAAAAGACGCTGCTTCACATCGGTTGGGTCTTCATCTTGAAGACAAAGTCTTTGATCCGACAGAAATCAACGGCTTGGTGCTGCCCGGCCAGCAAACGCGCCGTACACGTCCTTTAAGTCTCAGTCATGGGCTGAAAATGTTGGGCGATACCAGCCAATTGGACTGGAGCACCAGCATTGCCGCCAACTTATCTGGCGGACTGGGCAATACCTTGACGGCGTATCAAAGCGAATCCCCCGCCGTCACACGCCAGAATTGGACCGCTTTGCGCACACAAAGCAGCTATGTCCAAACCCTAGGCAAAGACTGGCTGCTGAGTTGGCGCACACAAGCCCAATGGACTTCAAGCGCCTTGATTTCAGGCGAGCAAATCGGGTTGGGCGGGATGGGCAGTTTGCGTGGCGCGGCGGAGCGTGCGCTCTCAGGCGATACAGGCTTTTTGAGCACCTTAGAAATCACCACGCCTTCAGTCAGTGGCGTGCGCTGGGTCGGTTTTTGGGATGCGGGTTGGCTGCGCAGCTATCGAGAATCTTCATCCCCCTTACCCGTCAGTGACGCTGCCGCCAGCATAGGCTTGGGGGTGCGGTATATGCAAGGGCCTTGGAGTTTGGCTTTGGATGCGGGACGGATTGTCAAAAGCAGCCGAACGCCAACCAGCCTCAACAGCAGCGCCCCACAATCAGGCGACTACAAAGTCCACGTGCTGCTCACTGGGCGCTACTAAATGACATCGCCTGGGCGGTGTGGCGGTGGTTTTTGAACGCGCGTTTGATGGGGGGCGCTGCGGTGCGACAATTTGGGCATGAACGCTCTGACCGAACTCCCTACCGCCGATCTGATGCAAACGCTGGGTTTGCACGCCAAACAAGCATCAACGCTGATTGCTAAAGCGCCAGCAGCTATCAAAAACAAAGCTCTCGTCGCACTGGCACGTTTGCTGCGCGAGCACACCGAGGCCCTGCAAACCCCCAATGCCGAAGATCTCACCCGCGCACGCGCAGCGGGCCTGTCTGAGCCGATGGTGGACAGGCTCAAACTCAGCCCCAAAGCGCTTGAAACCTGTGCCCAAGGCTGCGAACAGCTCGCCGCCATGCCCGATGTGATCGGTGAAGTGCTGGGTTTGAAGCAACTGCCCAGCGGCATCCGCGTCGGTCAGATGCGCGTGCCCATCGGCGTGTTTGGCATGATTTACGAAAGCCGCCCCAACGTCACCATCGAAGCCGCCAGCCTTGCCATCAAAAGCGGCAATGCCTGCATCTTGCGCGGCGGCTCGGAAGCCATTGCCTCCAACCGCGCTTTGGCTGCGCTGGTGCGTGCGGCCTTAGAAGAAGCGGGCTTGCCCGCCGACGCGGTGCAACTCGTGCCCACCACCGACCGCGCCGCCGTCGGCCACCTCATCGCCATGCCAGCCTTTGTCGATGTCATCATTCCACGCGGCGGCAAAGGCTTGATCGAACGCATCAGTGCCGAAGCGAAAGTGCCCGTCATCAAGCATTTGGACGGCAACTGTCACACCTATGTCGATGCGCCGTGCGATTTGGCCTTGGCCGTCAAAGTCACCGACAACGCCAAAACCCAAAAATACAGCCCTTGCAACGCCACCGAAAGCCTGTTGGTGGCGCGTGAAGTGGCAGGCGAATTTTTGCCTCGCATCGGCGCGGTGTTTGCCGCCAAAGGCGTAGAAATGCGCGGCTGCCCCGAAGCCTTGCGGCTACTGGCCTCGGTCGCGCCCGCCCACTTGCTCAAGGAAGCCACGCAAGCCGATTGGAGCGAGGAATACCTAGCCCCCATCATCAGCGTCAAAGTGGTTGAAGGGGTGGATGAAGCCATCGCGCACATCAACCGCTATTCATCCCACCACACCGATGCCATCCTGACCAACGACCACCGCCACGCGCAACGCTTCTTGCGCGAAGTCGATTCCGCCAGCGTCATGGTCAACACCAGCACCCGCTTTGCCGATGGCTTTGAATACGGCTTGGGCGCAGAAATCGGCATCTCCACCGACAAATTCCACGCCCGTGGCCCCGTGGGTGTAGAAGGCTTGACCTCACTGAAATACGTGGTCTTGGGCGAGGGCGAGGTGCGGGCTTAAGCAAACCACCGCCGCATCTCCGCCAAACTGTCAAGGTAGCCGTGGGCCTGCACTTGACGAATCGGCTGGCCGTGGTTGTAACCGTATGAGACCAAGACCACGGGACAGCCTGCGGCACGTGCAGCCTCGGCATCGTTGCTGGAATCTCCAATCATCAACGTTTGCGACGGGGCGTAACCCAACGCCTCGCAGGTTCGCCATAAGGGCATGGGATGGGGTTTCTTTTGGGGATAGGCATCACCGCCGACCACCACGCTGAAAAAGGCCTCCAGTCCCTTTTGCGCCAGCAGCTCTGCCGCAAACCGTGTGGGCTTATTGGTCACACACGCCAACACCCAGCCCTGTGCTTGCAACGCTGCCAGTCCCTCCATCACCCCCTCGTACACGCGACTGTGTGCGCCATTGATGCGGGCGTAGTGGCTCTGATACGACGCGATGGCGCTTGGAAACAAGGCGTGTGCCTTTGCTGGAGCCACTCGCTCTAAGGCCGAGCGCACCAAATGCTCAGACCCTTTGCCAACCATCTGCTCAATCTCGGCGCGGGAGACGGAGGGACAGCCTAACGCTGCCAACATCGCATTCAATGCCGCTTCAAAGTCCCCTAAGGTATCGACCAAAGTGCCGTCCAAATCCATCATGGCCGCTTGAATCGGGTGTTGAGCAGCGGTGTTTAAAGAAGATAAAGAAAACATAGGTGCATACGTGAATCCGAAAACCCGCATTGTCTGCGTCCAGAAGATGCAAAAAGGCGTCTTGCCAGACAAAACAGATCCCCCAGACTCTTCATAATGCGGTTTTATGACACTTCTCACGATAGACGTAGGCAACACGCGCCTGAAATGGGCGCTTTATGACCGCCCCCGCGCCGATGCAGTATTGATCGCCCATGGGGTGCAGTTCTTAGAGCACATTGAAGACCTGTCTGAAGGCGAATGGAGCCAGCTCGCACCACCCCGCTGGGTACTGGGGTGTGTCGTTGCGGGCGACGCGGTGCGTCGCCGGGTGGAACAGCAATTGGACATCTGGGATGTCTATCCCCAATGGGTGGTGCCTGACCTGCATGAAGCAGGATTGAGCAATGGCTACGATCACCCCTCCCGTTTGGGGTCGGATCGTTGGGTGGCGGTGATTGGGGCCTATCATCGTATGCTGGGCCAAGGCGCGGCACGCCCTTGTGTGGTTGTGATGGTCGGTACTGCCGTGACGGTGGAGGCCATTGATGCCCAAGGTCGTTTTTTGGGCGGCATCATTCTTCCCGGTCACGGCATCATGTTGCGTGCGCTGGAAATGGGCACCGCAGGCTTGCACGTGCCTACGGGCGATGTGTGCGACTTTCCCACCAATACCAGCGATGCCCTCACCAGTGGGGGCACGTTTGCCATCGCTGGCGCAGTACAGCGCATGGTGGACAACCTCAGGCAGCACACGGGCCAAGAACCTGTGTGCTACATGACCGGTGGTGCAGGCTGGAAAATGGTGCCCAGTATGTCCAACCCAGTGGAGTTGGTAGAAAGTCTTATTTTTGACGGATTACTCGAAATCGCTCATCGACGCTTTGCACCCTAATTTCAGCAGATTCGCATTCACTTCACACGGCCCCTACTGACGAGACGCTTCATGTCCCACATTCATATCGAACGCACACATCCCTTTTCCTTTGCCCAAGCCCGTGAGATTGCCTTTGCTTGGGCCGAACAAGCCGAAAACGAGTTCGGTATGGCTTGCACTTACGAAGAAGGCGAGCGCGAGGACGTGGTGAGCTTCACCCGTTCGGGGGTCAACGGCACGCTCAAGGTGTGCGGCCAGCAGTTTGAACTGGACGCGAAGCTGGGCTTTTTGCTGGGCGCATTCAAAGACAAAATCGAAGCCGAGATCGTCAAAAATCTCGATGGCTTGCTCGCCACCCACGAGCAAGCCCATCAAAAACAAGCCGATTCACCGAAAAAATCCGCGCGCAGCAAGAAAGGTGCATCTGCATGAGCACGGCGGCGTGGCCCAGCGATGACGGCAGCAGCGGTGGCCCCGCCCCCTCTGGCCCCTTGGTGGGGCTAAAGGTGTTGGAGATGGGGCAATTGATCGCTGGCCCCTTCACTGCCAAAACCTTGGCCGACTTTGGGGCCGATGTCATCAAAATCGAACCGCCAGCCAAAGAAGGTGCTCCCCAAGGTGCAGGCGGCGACCCGCTGCGGCAGTGGCGTATGCTGAAAAACGGCACGTCGGTGTGGTGGCAAGTGCAGTCGCGCAACAAACGCTCGCTGGCCTTGGACTTACGCAGCCCCAACGCACAAGCCTTGGTGCGCGAACTGGCACTGAATGCCGATGTGCTGATCGAAAACTTTCGACCGGGCGCGTTAGAGGGTTGGGGCTTGGGGCCGGAGGACTTGCTGCAAGCCAATCCCCGCTTGGTCGTGTTACGCATCAGCGGCTACGGGCAAACCGGCCCCTACCGCGACCGTCCGGGCTTTGGCGTGGTGGCGGAAGCGATGGGGGGCTTGCGTCACCTCACGGGTGAGCCGGGGCGTGTGCCTGTACGGGTGGGCGTGAGCATAGGCGATACCTTGGCGGCCCTGCATGGGGTGATTGGGATTTTGCTGGCCCTGCAAGAGCGCCACCGCAGCGGTCAAGGCCAAATCATCGACGTGGCTTTGTACGAGGCGGTGTTCAACTGCATGGAAAGCCTGCTGCCCGAATACAGTGCCTTTGGTGCGGTGCGCGGCCCGGCCGGCAGCGCCATGCCCGGCATCGCCCCCACCAATGCCTACCGCTGCGCTGACGGCGGCTATGTGCTGATTGCGGGCAATGGCGACAGCATCTTTAAACGCTTGATGCACTGCATCGGTCGCCCCGATTGGGCCGACGACCCCAGTTTGGCCCACAACGCAGGCCGCGTGGCACGGGTGGAAGAATTAGATGCCGCCATCGGCGCATGGGCACAGTGCCACCGCGTGGA
>DLPA01000040.1:0-212 GCA_002479815.1 bacterium UBA7470
ATCACCACACCCAAGCGCGGCATAGGCCCGCAAACCCTGCAAGCCTTGGGCAACTTTGCCAGCAGCCACAAGCTGAGTCTGTTCGATGCGCTCTTTGCCCATTCGCTGCACACGGCGTTGTCGGCGCGGGCGATAGGGGGGCTGCATGAGTTTGGGCGCGACATCAACGAGCTGGAACACCGCGCCCGTCACACCACAGGCGCAGACCATGC
>DLPA01000040.1:376-741 GCA_002479815.1 bacterium UBA7470
GCCGCCGCCCGCTGGAGCAATGTGCAAGATTTTTGCGATTGGATGGCGCAACGCTGCGGCGGTATTGAAGACCGCAGCGGCGGCAGCGTCACAGAAAGCGAGCGCAAAAGCCTGCTGGAGGTGGCGCAGTCCATCGCGCTGATGAGCACCCTGTCCGAGCGGGAGCAAGATCAAAACGTCGTCACCCTCTCCACCCTGCACGCTGCCAAGGGCTTGGAGTGGCCGCACGTCATGCAGGTGGGGGTGAATGAGGGGCTGCTGCCGTTCAAGCTGGACGAAGACCCCGATGCCGCCGACGACCCCGATGCCCAACACCAAGCCGCGCAACGCCTAGAAGAAGAACGGCGGCTGATGTACGTGGGCAT
>DLPA01000040.1:800-4703 GCA_002479815.1 bacterium UBA7470
GCGCAGCGCACGCTGGCGGTGAGCTGGCTCAAGCGCCGCAAGAAGGGCCGCGAGGTCATCAACGGCAAGCCTAGCCGCTTCATCGCAGAAATGGCGCTGGACGAGAAAACCGCCCGCGAAGACCCCCGCGAAAAACTCAAAGCCTTACGCGCCGAGTTCGCCCAACGCGCCAAGGCACAATCCTCTCCATCTTCTACGTGATGATTCGATGATGTTTCGATTGTTTTTTGTCATAGCTTCCGCTGCCGCACTGACGTTTCCCCTCAGCGTCATGGCCGAAAACTCGGCCAAGAGTCTGGCTAAAAAGCCCTCTGCCAATACAGCGCCTAATGCCGCGGTACCTGCGTCCGCCATCATCCCCCCCTGTCCTTTACCTGAGGACATAGAAAGCAAGCACCTGCTGGGGACATGGCGGGTGACACAACCTCAGCATCCCGATGCCAGTGCGGTGTTGGAGCTGACACGGCATCCCGAGCATGAGGACAGCGTGCGTGGCGTGCTGCGGCCTACTCAAGGTCAAGCACCCTTGGCTGTGTGGCTGGTGGGCGACATCGACGAGGGCGAGCTGGTGATGGACGAATCCTCTGACGGTCAGCGCATTTCAGCGATTTGGACGGTGCGCCCTACAACGGACAGCTGCGGGCGCAAGTGGGAAGGCGAGCGCCGTGCCGCAGGCGAAGATGTGGCTGAAGCCTTGGTGATGGCCTATATCCCCCCGCCTGTCGTACCTGCAAAAACGACACCACGCCCAACGCCCACATCAGCTGCACAGCGTGAACCCAAAGCACGTCCGACCACAGGACCGTGACCGAAGTGAACCGTGTGTTGGCTACACTTCGAGCATGTTGGACATTCAGCACTGATTTTGTAGGAGAAGGTCTTATGTGGAACACCCTGTATCGCCGCACAGCATCTGTGGGCTTGAGTGGTTTGGTGGCTCTCCTGGTCACCACACCAAGCGCCCAAGCCGCACCGTTCAGCAATGGTAGTTTTGAAAGCCCCGGCTGTGGTGCCACCTGCCGCTTGCAAATCCCCAACAGCACGCCAGCTCCCACGGGTTGGCAAGCCACCACAGAGGGTTTTCAAATTTACCAAGCGACCAGAACCGACAACATCGAGGCACAAGACGGCCAGTATTACGTCAGTTTTGGACACAGTGGCATGACGGGGGGGGTGGTCTACCAAACTTTCGACACCGAGGCTGGTGCGACTTATGAGGTGGAGTACTACGTCAGTCAACAACAAGGCACGGGCTTGGACCAAGTGGTTGGGGTGTGGGTGTATGACAAGGCCGAACTTAAGCAAGCCGATTTCATTCAGGGCACAACCACCCCATTTGGCAGCAGTGCGAACGTCTGGGCGGCAGGAAATAAAGTGACGTTTGTCGCTCGCTCTGGTCAATCGACACTGGCGTTTCAGGACAACACGCCCAGCGGGGGCGGCACAGGCGCCAACTGGGCCTTGGACAATGTGCGTGTCACCAAAATCAAGTCTCCCACTTCACCCACCACGCCCACATCACCTGCCCTAGACCCCACTATTGCGCGGTTTGTCGGGCAAACCACAGGTGTGCCCGACAAATTGACCCTGACTGGACGCATGGATTTTTCCAGTACCGACTACGGCAAATCGGTCAAGGTATGGGTGCTGCTGGTCTTGCCCAATGGCAGTGTGTTGAGCAAAGTCGGCGATGGAAACCAATGGCATTTTTTCGGCAACGTGTTCGCCCTGCCGCCTGATTTGCCCAGCTTGCCCACCAGCGTCACCGCCAGCAGCAACACCCTGACGCTGCCTATTCTGAGCGATGCCTTTTTGAATAAGGGCGTGGGGGCGCGCGTGTTCATCGGCTACGGCGTGGACTTTCCAGACATGCTTGGGAAAGGTCATTTCGGAGAAATCCATCACACCGCATGGTGAGCCTCCAGACCCACACCTGAGACACGCCACCGATCGGGACCACTGCTGTGCTTGTCACCCTTTCTTTTTTTTTGATGTATGTGGAATCGTCGTCAACTCCTTCAAGGGGCTTGCAGCGTCAGCCTCGGTGCGCTTCAAGGGTGTGCCCTATCCAGTCCTAAGTTTCAGTCTTCGGGTTTGGTGCAGCATTTGCGCGGTGTGGGAGCTGTGGATGTCTTGCTTTTAGGCGAGCAGCACGATGCGACAGAACACCAAGCCTTGCATCAGGCGGTGGTGCAAGCTTGGAGCCTTGCCCAAAACTTGAGCGCCTTGGTGCTGGAAATGGCCGATGCGGGGCATGACACGCGCGGCCTCTCGCCCCAAGCCAGCCCTGCACAAGTGCAAGCACGATTGGCGTGGTCGGACAGCGCATGGCCTTGGGCCGCGTATGGGCCTGCCGTGATGGCAGCGGTGACGCAGGGGGTGGTGGTGATGGGCGGCAATCTGCCCCGCACACGCCACCGTGATGTCATGCGTGACGCGGCATGGGATGCCCGTGTGTCCCCCGAGGTCAGACTGAGTTTAGAAACCGCCGTGCGCGAAGGCCACTGCAATTTACTGCCTGCAAGCCAATGGCCCGCCATGACCCGCATCCAAATCGCCCGCGATGTCCGCATGGCCGACAGCATCGTGCGCGCGCATCAACAAAACCCATCTCGTACCGTCATCTTCCTTTGTGGCCTTCAGCACGCCCACAAGCAGCAGGGCGTTCCTGCACACTTGCCCACGTCCTTGCGCTGCCACAGCGTGCGTCTGACGGCGGATGGGTATGACGCATCACAAGCCTACGACACCGTTTGGCGTACCACTCCCACCCCAGAAAAAGATCATTGTGCAGCGCTACAAAAACAACTTCAAAAAAGGTGACGCACGGTGGCGCCAACGCAAGCGTGCCCAGCCACTGCGCTGCACTGAAAGCTACAATGTGCTCTCTTGTCCCAGCGTCTGAAATGCTGCGGATTTTTCGTATTTTCTCCTTCCGTTGTTTGCTATGTCTGTGTTGACCACTGCTTTCTCTATGCGTTCTTCCGTGAGGTGGGCCACGGTGGTGACGGCGTGCGCGCTGTCCGCTTGTGCTAGCTTAGACAAAGTCAGCACCACCCTCAGCAATTTGGGCGGGGTCATCACCCCCTACAAAATCGACATCATTCAAGGCAATTTTGTCTCTAAAGAGCAATTGGCGGCGGTGTCGGCAGGGATGCCCAAAACACAAGTACGTGATGTGTTAGGTTCCCCCTTGCTCACCAGCGTTTTTCATGCCGACCGTTGGGATTACGTGTTCAGCTTGCGTCGTCAAGGGCAAGAGGTACAACAGCGCCGGGTGACCGTCTTTTTTAAAGACGATCTGGTCGAGCGCATCGACGCTGACGAGCTGCCCACAGAGGCCGAGTTTGTGGCGTCGATGGACAGTCGCAAAATCAGCGGCAAACCCCCCGTGCTGGAAGCCACCCCTGAAGCACTCAAAGCCTTCGCCGAGCGCAATGCCCAAGCCGAGCGCCCCCCTGAGCCTGTGCCCCCCATCACCAACTACCCTCCATTGGAAGCGGCTCAATAAGCTGCTTCCCTGCTCCTGTTTTTTGATCTTGAGTATTCCGACATGACCCACGCTATTTGTATTGCCGGCGCCAGTGGCCGCATGGGCCACATGCTGATTGAGGCCGTCCTCAATGCCGACGATTGCCACCTCAGCGGTGCTCTAGACATCCCCGGCAGCCCCGCACTGGGGCAAGACGCGACCGCGTGGCTGGGCAAAGCCTCGGGCGTGCCCATCACCGCCGACTTCGCGCAAGGGCTGGCAGGCGCACAAGCCTTGATCGACTTCACCCGCCCCGAAGGCACGATGGCCCACTTACGCGCTTGCGTCGCCCAAGGCGTGGCCTTGGTCATCGGCACCACAGGCTTTACAGACGAGCAAAAAGCCGACATCGCCCAAGCCGCGCAACACAT
>DLPA01000040.1:4895-5038 GCA_002479815.1 bacterium UBA7470
CACCACCGCCACAAAGTCGATGCCCCCTCGGGCACGGCCCTGAAAATGGGTGAAGTCATCGCCGAAGCCCTAGGGCGCGACCTGAGAGACTGCGCCGTCTATGCCCGCGAAGGCGTGACAGGCGAACGCGACCCCTCCAGCAT
>DLPA01000086.1:0-3563 GCA_002479815.1 bacterium UBA7470
GCGAAATGCTCGGCCCCATGCTCACCAGCATCCACAACCTGCACTACTACCTCACCCTGATGAGCAACGTCCGCGCCGCCCTAGACACCGGCACATTCGGCGCATTTGTCACCCAATTCCACCACGACCGCGCGCGGGGCGTGGCTTGACATGATCCGCCTTTACCTCGAAATGTGTTTTCCCTTTGAGGCTTTGGCCCTCATAGAACAATGGTATGACGTATGAAAACAGAATCTGAAATTCGCATGGTGGGTATGCAGGCGCTCATCGCCTCTTTGGGGCTGGTCGAGGCCGAGCGTTTTTTAGCAGCCGTGTCACGCGAGCGATTGAATTACACCGAATGGCGGCGCAATGGCTTACCGTCTATGCGCTTGGAAACGCTGGCGGCACAGGCCAACAGTTACACGGAACAAGTCAATGCCGCTGGCGATACCCACTGATTCAGCATCTGCCCATCAGCTCCCTACAATGCTCCCCATGATTGCACGCGAACCTACCCTTGAACGTTTGGCAGTGGCTGAGAGCCTGCTGCTGACCCCCTTTGACCTCACCCCGCGCCACCTGCGCCGCGCCTTGGGCGAGATACTGACGCATGGCGTGGACGATGCCGACCTTTACTTTCAGTACACCCGCAGCGAAGGCTGGAGTTTGGAAGAAGGCATCGTCAAATCCGGCAGCTTCAGCATCGACCAAGGCGTGGGCGTGCGGGCCGTCAGTGGCGAAAAAACCGCCTTTGCCTACTCGGACGACTTGAGCTGGGCGGCCCTGCAAGACGCGGCCCACACCGTGCGCAGCATCGGCGCACAAGGCCAAAGCCGCAAAGTCAAAGTCGGCACACCCACGGCCCCCGCCACCCTGCGCAAAGTCGGTGCGAAAAAGATAGCGCCTTCCCGTTCTTTGTACGCGGGGCTAGACCCGATTGCCACCCTAGACAGCACCGCCAAAGTCGCCCTACTCGAAACCGTGGAACGCAAAGCCAAAGCACGCGATGCCCGAGTGGTGCAGGTCATGGCGGGCTTGGCCGGGGAATACGATGTCGTGCTGGTGGCGCGGGCCGATGGCACGCTGGCGGCAGACGTGCGGCCCTTGGTGCGCCTGTCCGTCACCGTCGTGGCCGAACAAGGCGGGCGGCGCGAAGTCGGCTCCTCGGGTGGCGGTGGGCGTTTTGGCATGGCGTATTTCGACGAGGCCATGATCGACCGCTATGTAGATGAAGCCGTCACCAACGCCCTGACGAATTTGGAAGCCCGCCCCGCCCCCGCTGGCCCCATGACCGTGGTGCTCGGCCCGGGCTGGCCCGGCGTGTTGCTGCACGAAGCCGTGGGCCACGGGCTGGAAGGCGACTTCAACCGCAAAGGCTCCAGCACCTTCAGCGGGCGCATCGGGCAGCGCGTCGCCGCCAAAGGCGTGACGGTGTTGGACGACGGCACGATCACCGACCGCCGAGGCTCGCTCAACATCGACGACGAAGGCCACGCCAGCCAGCGCAACGTCTTGATTGAAGACGGCATTTTGAAAAACTACATCCAAGACAGCATGAACGCCCGACTCATGGGCGTGAAACCCACCGGCAATGGTCGCCGCGAAAGCTACGCCCACGTTCCCATGCCGCGCATGACCAACACCTACATGCTCGGCGGCAGCCAAGACCCGCAAGAGATCATCGCCAGCATCAAAAAAGGCTTGTACGCCACCAACTTCGGCGGCGGACAGGTGGACATCACCAGCGGCAAATTCGTGTTCTCGACCAGCCAAGCGTATTGGGTAGAAAACGGCAAGATTCTCTACCCCGTCAAAGGCGCAACCCTCATCGGCAACGGCCCCGATGCCCTGACCCGCGTCACCATGATCGGCAACGACATGGCCCTAGACAGCGGTGTCGGCGTATGCGGCAAAGAAGGCCAAAGCGTACCCGTCGGTGTCGGCCAGCCCACCTTACGCATCGACGGCCTGACCGTGGGCGGGACGGCATAAACGTCACCAGCCTCACAAAACAATAGCAAAAAAAGTGAGCTGCTTACGCAAGTAAATCGGGCTATTTGGCAGATTTCGATCTTAAAAATACATGATTTTCTCTAAAAAATCAGCCCCAACCCCGTTTTTGCAGCTCAAAAACGGGGTTTTTCGTTTCAGAAAACGTGTTTTCTCAGAAAATCAGATGGTTTTTCAGAATGAAATAGGCCACAACCACCGTATTATTTGCGTAAGCAGCTCATATTTTTTACTATCTTTTTTAAAGACTGCGTTTATAACTTGGCCGCCAGTTCAGCGGCTTGGGCGATGGCGCGTTTGGCATCCAGTTCGCCCGCCTCCAGCGCCCCGCCGATGAGGTGCGGGGATTTTCCGGCGGCGATGAGGGCATCGGCCAAGCTGCGTTGGGGGACTTGGCCGGCGCACAAGACCACGGTGTCGCAGGGCAGCCAAGTCGGGTCGCGGCGCTGCTCGCCATACGACAGCAACAAGCCTTCATCGGCAATGCGTTCGTAGTTCACGCCGCCTATCATTTCGACCCCACGCTGTTTCAAGCTGGTGCGGTGTATCCAGCCCGTGGTTTTGCCCAAGCCCGCGCCCAGCTTGCCCGCTTTGCGTTGCAAGAGCGTCACTTGCCGCGCCGCAGGGGGAATGTGGGGGCGCTCGGGACTCAGGCCGCCCGGGTGCAAAGCGGGGTCGCTCACGCCCCATTCGGCCTTCCATGCCGCCACATCCAGCGTGGTGGACGTGCCGCTGTGAACCAAATACTCGGCCACATCAAAACCGATGCCCCCCGCGCCGATGACGGCGACCCGTTGGCCCACGTCGCGGTGGTCGCGCAAGACATCCAAATAGCTCAAGACTTTGGGGTGATCTTGACCTGGAATTTTGGGATCGCGTGGCGTGATGCCGGTGGCGATGACCACCTCGTCAAAACCGCTGACGGTTTCGACTTCGACGCGGGTGTTCAAATGCAGTCGCACGCCCGTCACGTCCAGCCGACGCTGGAAGTAGCGCAGCATCTCGTGAAATTCTTCTTTGCCGGGGATTTGTTTGGCGTAGTTCAGTTGCCCGCCTATCTCGGTGGCGGCATCGAACAAATCGACCGCGTGGCCCCGCTCGGCCAAGTGCGATGCGGCGGTCAAGCCCGCTGGCCCTGCACCCACCACGGCGATGCGCTTTTTCTGCACCGTGGGCCGAAACACCAGCTCGGTTTCTCGGCACGCGCGGGGGTTGACCAAGCAACTGGCGACTTTGTTTTGAAAGACATGATCCAAGCACGCTTGATTGCAGGCAATGCAGGTGTTGATCTGGTCGGCTTGGCCTTGGGCGGCTTTTTTGACAAAGTGGGCATCGGCCAGCAAGGGGCGGGCCAGCGACACCATGTCGGCCATGCCGTTGGCCAAAATGTCCTCGGCCACCTCGGGCGTGTTGATGCGGTTGCTGGTGATGAGGGGCGTGGTGATGCCGGCGGCGGCAAACTCGGCCTTCATTTTTTGCGTTACCCACGCAAAGGCGGCGCGTGGGACGCTGGTGGCGATGGTGGGCACGCGGGCCTCGTGCCAGCCTATGCCGGTGTTGATGAGGCTGGC
>DLPA01000086.1:3634-5107 GCA_002479815.1 bacterium UBA7470
GGCTTTGCCCAAGCGCACCACCTCGTCCCAAGTGCTGCCATCGGGCACGAGGTCGATCATGGACAGGCGGTAAATCAGCACAAAGTCCGGCCCCACGGCCTCGCGGGTGCGCTGCACGATCTCGATGGGCAGTCGCATCCGCTGGCTGTAGTCGCCGCCCCACTCGTCTTGGCGCAAATTGGTGGGGCGGGCCAGAAATTGATTGATGAAATAGCCCTCAGACCCCATGATCTCCACGCCGTCGTACCCCGCCTCCCGCGCTTTGACCGCGCAACGGACAAAGGCGCGAATTTGGCGCTCGACCCCACTCGCAGACAAAGCCCAAGGCGTGAACGGCGAAATGGGCGACTTCAAGCGCGAGGGAGCCACGGCCAAGGGGTGATAGGCGTAGCGGCCAGTGTGCAAAATTTGCAGCGCGATTTTGCCGCCCGCCTCATGCACGGCTTGCGTCACCACCCGATGGCGCTGCGCGGCAGACGAGGTGGCGAGCGTGCCCGCAAACGGCTTGGCCCAGCCTGCGATGTTGGGCGCAAAGCCGCCGGTGACGATCAAGCCCACCCCGCCCTCGGCCCGCTCGCGGAAATAGGCGGCCAGTTTGCTCAAGTCCCGCCCTTCTTCAAGTCCGGTGTGCATCGACCCCATGAGCACGCGATTTTTCAGGAGGGTGTGCCCCAAGTCCAAAGGACTGAGCAAGTGGGGATAGGGCGTAAAAGGGTGCAATCCAGTCATAACAAACAACGATTCCATGATTTTTGTAAGAACTGCGCAAGCCTACGTGAGAAGCCGATGCCGCTCTAGAGTAGCCCCCCTATCTGATGCCCGACAATAGCCACCCATGAGACACCTAACCCCTACCCAAGCGTGGGAATTGATCCAACGCCAGCCTGATGCACTCTTTGTCGATGTGCGTATGGAAATTGAATCCCTCTACGTGGGCCGTCCACCCGGCGTAGAAAACATTCCTTGGTACGAATACCCCGACCTGACCCCCGACGCGGCGGGTTTTGCAGCAGCTGTGGCGCGTGAAGCAGGCGACAAAGCACGTACCGTGGTGCTCATTTGTCGCAGCGGCAAGCGCACGGTGGATGCGGGCTTGGCCCTAGAAGCGGCAGGCTTTACCGATGTGGTGAATGTGCTGCACGGATTTGAAGGCGAGTTGGACGAACACTTTCACCGCTCCACCCTCAGCGGCTGGCGGGCCGAGGGTTTGCCGTGGGAACAGATGTAACCCCCCATGTCGGCTGACTCCTTAGACACCAGCGCCTTGGCACTGGATGTGCTGCAAGACGTGTTTGGCTACGCCAGCTTTCGCGGGCAGCAGGCGCAGATCGTCGCGCAAGTGCTCGGCGGCGGTGATGCGCTGGTGCTCATGCCCACGGGCGGCGGCAAAAGCCTGTGCTATCAAGTGCCCGCCATCGTGCGCCATCAAGCAGGGCTGGGAACCGCCATCGTGGTATCGCCTTTGATTGCGCT
>DLPA01000086.1:5185-5328 GCA_002479815.1 bacterium UBA7470
GCGTTGCACGAAGTCGGTGTAGAAGCCGCGTTTTTAAACTCCAGCCTCAGCAGCGAGGCCGCCAGTGCTGTCGAAAAGCAACTGCTGCGCGGCGAGTTGGTCTTGCTCTATGTCGCGCCCGAGCGCATGACCACACCGCGCTT
>DLPA01000095.1:0-4370 GCA_002479815.1 bacterium UBA7470
ACCCGATGCCGTGGGCGATTGTGTTGGGGGGCGTGGCCTCGGCCCTAGAGTTTCGGCTGCCCGCGCCTTTAGAGAAAACCGCGTGGCTCTTGGCCGATGCTGCCTCGCCCGTGGCCTTGTTCACCATCGGCGCGGTGCTGGCGCGGGCGCAGATGACGGCGGATCACCCCAGCCCTTTGAGCGACTATGTGCCCGTCGCCTTGATGAAGCTGCTGCTGCACCCGCTGCTGGTGGCGCTGTTGGGGATGTCGGCGATTCAATTGGGTGTGCCCTTGGACCGATTCAGCCTGAGTGCGATGATCTTGGTCGCGGCGCTGCCCAGTGCCAGCAATGTGTCGCTGTTGGCCGAGCGGTTGGGGGCAGACAATGGGCGCATCGCCCGCATCATTTTGGTGTCCACCGCCAGCGCGTTTTTGACGTTTTCGGGGGTGGTGAGTGTGGTTCGATGACAGGCGTTTGTGCTGCGCTTTTTTTAAAAGCCATACGAAAGGCATTCGCCTTGTTTGATTTGAATTTGCACGCTCAGGGTTTCAGTGCCCCCGCCACGGCGCAGCCCTTTGACGGGGGCGCAGGTGGAATAGTCCAAGCCGGTGGCGACGCGCACATGACGCACATCGGTGGTGCAGGCGTGGGTGACATCGACACTCAGCCAAGTGCGGCGTTGGGGGTTGAGGCACACGTCCACCCACGCATGGCTGGCAAGATCAGGTTCGTCGGCAGCATAAAAATAACCGCTGATGTAGCGGGCCGGCAGTCCTAGGCTGCGGCAGATGGCGACCATGACGTGGGCTTGGTCTTGGCACACGCCCAAGCCCCAATCGAAGGCTTCCAATGCCGAGGTATCCACCGAAGTACTCCCCTGACGGTAGCGTACTTTCTTAGAAACAGATTGGGCCAGAAGCAATAAGGCGTAGGACAGCTCGTCCTCGTTGGGGCTGTGCAGCATGGGCAAGGCCGATCCTAATGCGTCTTTGGCCCACGCGGTCATGCGGGGATGCGGCTCGGCCATCGGACTGGGGCGCAAGCACAGCGCCGGATGCGGAGCACTGAGCGACTCAGACCACAGCGCGATGCCCGTGGTTTCAACCGCACCAGCAGCAAGAATGTCCAAGTCGTGCAAGAGCTGTGACGTGCCTTGTGGCATGGCCCAACTGCCGTGATGCACGCAATTGCCCCACGCATCACGGCGTTGCGCCAGTTTCAGCACCGATCTGATGCGCCAGTGCTGTACCGTCTGCCATGGCCCCTCCATCGGCCACAGGTGCAGGGTTTGCACGGTATGGCGTAGGGCTTGGGTGTAGTGATAACGGGTGGTGTGACCGATGTGCAGCTGCATCTGAATAAGCTTGAGAGAAAGCTTAATAATTTAATAGCTGGTCGGCATCAAAAAGTCTTGGCTGATGCGCCAGCCTAGGTTGTTGACGCGCTCCAAAAATTGCGTCAGAAAGGCGTGTAAGCCGGTCGCCAGAATTTCATCAATGCGCCCGTACTGCAAATCGGCGCGGAGTTTACCGGCCAATCGCTCGGTTTCGGCAGAATGGTCGTTGGACACCACACCTAGGTTAGACACCAACTCGTTCATGCTGGCGTGCAAGCTGCGGGGCATATCGGCACGCAAAATCAGCAGTTCAGCCACACGTTCGGGTTTGATGACGTTGCGATACACCTTGCGGTAAATCTCAAAGGCGCTGACGCTGCGCAAGATGGCGCTCCAGTGATAGAAGTCGTATTCCTGATCCATTTCGTTGGCAGCGCCGTAAAAATCGCTTTCGACGGCATGGAACTTCACGTCCAGCAAGCGCGCGGTGTTGTCGGCGCGCTCTAAAAACGTGCCCATGCGGTAGAAGTGGAAGGCTTCGTCTTGCAGCATTGTGCCGATGGCGACCCCGCGTGAAAGATGGGAGCGAAACTTCACCCACTCGAAAAACTCCGCCGGATCGTCCTCAAACGACTTGCCTTTTAAGATGCGTTGCAGCTCCAGCCACGTGGTGTTTTGGGTTTCCCAAAGCTCGGTGGTCAGTGCGCCACGCACCGCACGGGCGTTTTCTCGGGCGGCACGCAAGCAACTGAGGATGCTGGAGGGATTGTTTTCATCGCGCACCATGAAGTTGAGCACGTCACGCGGCACGACCTCCCCGTACTGCGCACGGAAAGACGGCATGAGTTCGCTGATGGACAGCAGCCCTTCCCAGCCCACTTGAGCCACCGCCGCTGACTGTGGCAGCAAGCTGGTTTGATAGTTGACATCCAGCATACGGGCGGTGTTTTCGGCCCGTTCGGTGTAACGCGACATCCAAAATAAATGGTCAGCGGTTCTTGACAGCATAGCTAAGTCCTCTGTGTTTTTTGAATCCTAGGGCGGTGTTTAAGCTTCCAGCACCCAAGTGTCTTTGGTTCCACCACCTTGCGAGGAGTTGACCACCAACGAGCCTTCTTTCAAGGCCACCCGCGTCAGACCGCCGGGCACCATTTGTACGGTTTTGCCGGACAGCACAAAGGGGCGCAAGTCGATGTGGCGCGGCGCAATGCCGCTTTGCACGTAGGTCGGGCAGGTGGACAGCGACAAGGTGGGTTGGGCAATGTAGCCGGTGGGGTTGGCTTGGACGGCTTTGCGGAAGTCTTCAATTTCCGCCTTGGTCGAGGCCGGCCCCACCAACATCCCATAGCCGCCCGCGCCATGCACTTCCTTGACCACCAAGTCTTGCAAGTTCGCCAAGATGTATTGCAGATCGTCGGGCTTGCGTCCCATGTAGGTGGGCACGTTGTTGAGCAAGGGTTTTTCGCCTAAGTAGAAGTCAATCATGTCGGGCACGTAGGGATAGATGGATTTGTCGTCGGCCACGCCCGTGCCGATGGCGTTGCACAGCGTGACGTTGCCGCTGCGATAGACATCCAACAAGCCCGCGCAGCCCAAGGTGGAGGTGGGACGGAAGGCCAGTGGGTCAAGAAAGTCGTCATCCACCCGACGGTAAATCACATCCACCCGCTTAGGCCCGCGTGTGGTACGCATATAGACGAAGTTGTCCTTCACAAACAAGTCTTGCCCTTCGACCAGTTCCACGCCCATTTGTTGGGCCAAGAAGGCGTGCTCGAAGTAGGCACTGTTGTACATACCGGGGGTGAGCACCACGACCGTGGGTTCGGCGGTGTGGGCAGGAGAGACGGCTCGCAGCGTCTCCAGCAATAAATCGGGATAGTGGGCGACGGGGGCGACGCGGTTTTCTGCAAACAAGCTGGGAAAGAGCCGCATCATCATCTTGCGGTCTTCCAGCATATAGCTCACGCCCGATGGCACGCGCAAGTTGTCTTCCAGCACGTAGTACTCGCCTTTGCCTTGCGCATCAGGCGCGCGCACGATGTCAACCCCAGCAATGTGCGAATACACGCCGCCAGGTACGTCCACCCCCACCATTTCAGGGCGGAACTGGGCGTTTTGAAAGACTTGATCGGCAGGGATGATGCCCGCTTTGATGATGTCTTGACCGTGATACACGTCATGAATAAAGCGGTTCAAGGCGGTGACGCGCTGCACCAAGCCGGCCTGCATCTCTTGCCACTCTGAGGCGGGAATGATGCGGGGAATCAGATCAAACGGAATCAATCGCTCCGTGCCTGATCCGTCTTCGTCTTTCGCGCCGTACACCGCAAAGGTGATGCCGACGCGGCGAAAAATCACCTCGGCTTCTTCCCGCCGTGCTTGCATTACATCGGGCGGTTGTTGGGCTAACCAACGTGCGTAGTTTTCATAATGCGCCCGCACTTGTTCGGGGGACGCATTCATCTCATCAAATTTTTGAAGTTGCATGGGCCACACTTTCGGTTGACTGACGTTCACAGCATAGCAAGGAGCGGGCCAACTTTTGCAAAATGGCACCCCAGACGGGATGCTTTTCTCAGAAGTCTGTCTCTTCCGCTTGGGGCGTTTTTGGCGCCACAGGCGCTTGCCAGTGCCAGTGGTGACGCACTTGCGCGCGGTAGCAACTGGGGGCAGCATCGGTGCTTTGCCAGCGTATCGCGCCACAGCTTGCCGTGGCTTTGGTTTGGAAGCCCAAGGCTTCATAACGAGCCATGACGACAGGAGCCGGATGCTGGTAGCGATTGCGGTAGCCTGCTTGGATGAACACCCATTGCGGTTGCACGGTTTGCAAAAACGCAAGGCTGGAGGAAGTTTTGCTGCCGTGGTGCGGGGCGAGCAAGACGGTGGCTCGGAGCTGGGGGTAGGCACGAACCAACTGCGCCTCAAACCGCGCACTCAAATCCCCCGTCAGTAAGACCGAACCCTGACGACCTTGCACCCACAGCACGCAAGACAGATCATTGGTGGGCAGGGGCGGCTCGCGCTCGTACAGCGTCGGGGTGGGATGCAGCAG
>DLPA01000095.1:4499-16102 GCA_002479815.1 bacterium UBA7470
CTGCCGATGCAGGCAAGGGCGTGGCAAGTGCCGATGGCGAGAAGGAGGCGAAGACCTCTGGTTTGATGTGCTTTTGATATGACTCGACCATGCCCAACACCGCAGCAGCCCCCCCGACATGATCGCTGTCGCTGTGACTGAGGATGATACGGCTGGGTTGCTCGCCTAAGCTGTGCAGCAAAGGCACCAGCACCCGCTGCCCGGCATCGCTGTCTGCGCTCCACCACGGGCCTGTGTCATACAGCAAGCTGCTGTGGGCGGTGCGAATCAGCACCGCACTGCCTTGACCCACATCGGCGGCCATCAGTTCAAATTCCCCATCAAGAGGGCGAGACGGGTTCCAGCCCCACAACGGCCACAACAGAGGCAAGCCCCAGCAGCGCCAGCGCCACGTCCCATAGGGCATGACCAGCACAGCCGCCCCTACCACGGGCGCAAGCGCGTAAGGCCACGGCAGTTGGGGACTGCTCCAAGTCGCCCAAGGCCAACTCGCCAGCCACGACAAGCCCGTATGCAGTTGCGCCAAGCACCAAGCCGCCGCAGACCAGCACACAGGCCACAGCAAGCCAGCAAATCCCAAGGGCGTGACCAGCAACGTCACCCACGGCACGGCGATGAGGTTGGCAAGCAAGCCCACGACGGAGAACTGACCAAAGCACAAGAGCGTTAAAGGCGCAAGGGCAACGCTCATCACGCTTTGTTCACGCAGCAAACGCCAGACCGCACGCCCCAAGCCTTGCCACCAGCGGCCTTGGACAGCGGGGGCAGACCGTTCAGCGGTGTCCGTCATGATGAGGATCGCCACTGCAAAAAAACTCAACCAAAAGCCCGGCTGCATCCACGCCCAAGGGTCACAGAGCAACACCACCGTCATGGCCGCAGCCCCCAGGGTGGGCCAAGGCCAATGCCGACCTTGCAGGCGCAGCACCACCACCAAGGCCAACATCCAAATGGTGCGTTGTGCGGGCACACCCCACCCCGAAAATGCGGCATACAAGCCCGCCAGCAGCAAGCCCCCCCAGCCCGCCGCCACAGGGACGGGCACCGCCAATAAAAGCCGAGACCCCCAATCGGGCGTACACAAGGGAGCCAGTCGCCATAAGCGACGCATCAAACCCGTGGCTAACCACGCCCATAGGGTGATGTGCAGGCCAGAAATGCTCATCAAATGCGCCACGCCCGTGGTGCGAAAAATGCCCCAATCGCTGCTGTGAATGGCACGTTGATCGCCCACCACCAGCGCCGTCAAGACCCCCCCGATGCGCTCTTCCGGTACGGTCGTTTCGATGGCCTTGCGTACTCGGTCGCGCCATACCACCATGTCCCAAGGTGATGCGGCTTGCAAGCGTTGGGGGGCTGGGTCGTCTCGGTTGATGCGGATGGAGCCTGTTGCACCAATGTGCTGATCCCACCACCACAGCTCAGGATCGCTGCCCCCCGGATTGTGCAAACCATGCGGTTGGCGCAGCCGCACACGCATGCGCCACACTTCGCCCGCTTGGGGCATGGGGCTGCTTGATTCAGGCGACACCGGCCAATGCAGAGCCACGCGCTGGGGCACTTCCAAAAGCGTATCGCTGGGGGCTGGGAGGGTGAGGCTGCGGGGATGAGGTGCAGCGGGCAGAGGTGCGGCAGCGGCTTGCATGACCGCCAGCGTCAAGCGCCAGCCTTGGGGTGTGGCGTGGGGCAAGTCATCGATACGCCCCTCAAGGCTCAAAGTGACACCCTCCCATGCCGCTGGCAACACACGAGTACGCCGCTCGTGCGCGCGCCAGCCCGTGCTCGCCATGGCCAACACCAGCAACCCCAGACATACCAAGCTTGACCTTGGAGGACACCAGTGAGAGCGGGAAAAACGCTTGATTTCAAACGCCGCCATCGCCAATAACCCCAAGCTCAGGGCGAAGAAAGATTGGTAAACCGCCAGCGTCCACAATGCAGGGGTGTGCATGACCCCAGCGACACCCGCAATCCATGCCAGATAGAACCTTGTGGTCAAGCGTGGAGGCGACATTGGCGCAGTCCTTGCTTGCGAATCTTGCTGTATGCCCGTTCTAAACGGACACAGTGCTGGACGATCCTGCGGGGTGTTGCTGTGTTCGTCTGTTTGTCGAGTTTTTGTTCCATTGTTCTCCCATTGAAAGCGAAAGCCACCTTATGGCCATCCACGTTGCTCTGCACCATGTTACCCACTACCAATATGACCGTTTGGTCAAACTGGGGCCGCAGGTCATCCGTTTGCGTCCTGCCCCGCACAGCCGCACCAAGGTGTTGTCGTACAGCCAGCGCATAGAGCCTAGCGAACACTTCATCAATTGGCAACAAGACCCATTTGCCAATTACCAAGCCCGCTTGGTGTTTCCCGAAGCCACGCGCGAGTTCAAGGTCACGATTGATTTGGTGGTTGAAATGGCGGTTCATAACCCCTTCGACTTTTTCTTAGAACCCAGTGCCGAGCAGTTCCCTTTCGGCTACGCGGCCACACAAGCCGCAGAGCTGGCTCCCTATTTGGTCACCGAAGCGGTCACGCCCTTGGTCAGTGACTACTTAAAACGCATTGATCGGAAAAAACAGCGCACCATCGACTTTTTGGTGGCATTGAACCAACAAGTGCAGGGCGATATTGCTTACACCATCCGCATGGAGCCGGGCGTACAAACGCCAGAAGAAACGCTCACCAAGGGCAGTGGTTCTTGTCGTGACTCGGGCTGGTTGTTGGTGCAACTCTTGCGTCATATGGGGCTGGCGGCGCGTTTTGTCTCGGGCTATTTGATTCAACTCGCCCCAGATGTCAAAGCCATCGACGGCCCCAGTGGGCCAGAGGCCGACTTCACCGATTTACACGCATGGTGCGAAGTCTTTTTGCCCGGTGCGGGTTGGATCGGCTTAGACCCCACCTCCGGCTTATTGGCGGGTGAGGGACATATTCCCTTGGCCTGTACGCCGCAGCCCTCCAGTGCTGCGCCTGTGGAGGGCGGGGTCGATGAGTGTGAAGTCAAGTTTGGTCACGAGATGCACGTGACCCGCGTCTATGAATCGCCTCGGGTCACCAAACCCTACACCGAAGACCAATGGCAGCAAGTACTGGCACTGGGGGCGCAAGTGGATGAACGCCTGAATGCGGGCGATGTGCGCTTGACCATGGGCGGTGAGCCGACCTTTGTCGCCACCAGCGACCGCGATGCCGCCGAATGGAACACCGATGCGCTAGGCCCCACCAAACGCGGCTATGCCACAGAGTTGGTTCACCGCCTGCGTGCCGAATACGGCGACGGCGGCTTTTTACACTTGGGCCAGGGCAAGTGGTATCCGGGTGAGCAATTGCCTCGCTGGGCTTTGTCGGTTTTTTGGCGTGCCGACGGTCAAGCCACTTGGCACAACCCCGCCTTATTTGCCGACGAACGCGACCCTGCCCACTACACCGCCGATGATGCACGCCGCTTCACACAGGCACTGGCCCGTAAGTTGGGCTTGACGACGCAAACCATCACCCCCGGCTATGAAGATACGTGGTATCACCTGTGGCGCGAACGCAAGCTGCCCGTCAACGTTGATCCTTTGGACTCCAAACTGTCCGACGAGTTGGAGCGTGTGCGCCTGCGCCGTATTTTCAGCCAAGGGCTGGATGCCGTCGTTGGGTATGTCTTGCCTTTGCAAGCACATCAAACGCAGGCCAAATTGCCGTACTTGGGGGGCAGTATTTGGAGCACGGGGCCTTGGTTCTTCCGTGATGAGCGCATGTATTTGATCCCGGGCGATTCACCGATGGGCTACCGCCTGCCTTTGGATTCCCTGCCTTGGGTGTCGCCCACCGACTACCCCTACCACATCGAGCAAGACCCTCACGCCCCGCGTGACCCTCTGCCCGAAGGTACGGCCCTAAAAGCACAGTATGCCCCGCACCAAATCGGCGGCGGTTTTGCCGAAGGCGGCACGGTGTCATTGCAAGCCAGCCCCTATCAACCTTCTGACCCCACACAAGCACCGCCCGCCATGGCCTATGCCGATGGGGCTGGACAGATGGGCGTTCCCAGCCAAGCCGTCAGCAGCCGTTATCCCCAACGCGGCGAATCTGCCGCATGGTTGACGCGCACCGCTTTATGTGTAGAAGCCCGCGACCCTCACCGTGCCAACGGCCCTAAAGCCGAAACCCAACACGGGGGCAAGTACAGTCATCTCTACGTCTTCATGCCACCGATGGCGCGTTTGGAAGATTATTTGGATTTGCTCGCTGCGGTGGAGGCCACCGCCGAAAAATTGGGTGTGAAAATCGTGCTGGAAGGCTACCCCCCTCCACGCGACCCCCGCCTGAAAATGCTGCAAGTCACGCCTGATCCGGGCGTGATCGAAGTCAACATCCACCCCGCTCACCACTGGCGAGAATTGGTCGAACACACCGAGTTTTTGTACGACGCGGCGCACCACACCCGCTTGTGTGCTGAAAAGTTCATGACCGATGGGCGACACACCGGCACGGGTGGCGGCAACCACTTTGTATTGGGAGGAGCCACGCCTGCGGACAGCCCCTTCCTGCGCAAACCTGAGTTGTTGGGCAGTTTGATCGCGTATTGGCACAACCACCCCTCACTGAGCTACTTGTTCAGTGGCCTGTTCATCGGCCCCACCAGCCAAGCGCCTCGTGTCGATGAAGCCCGCAACGATCAGTTGTACGAGTTAGAAATTGCCCTGAACCAAATCGAACGCAACCGCGTCACGCATGGCGAGCAGATGCCCCCGTGGGTCGTCGATCGCACCTTGCGCAACATCTTGGTGGATGTCACCGGCAACACCCACCGCAGCGAGTTTTGCATCGACAAACTCTATTCGCCCGACAGCAGCACCGGACGCTTGGGGCTATTGGAGCTGAGAGCTTTTGAAATGCCCCCCCATGCGCGTATGAGCATCGTGCAGCAATTGCTGCTGCGTGCCTTGGTCGCTCAGTTTTGGGAACAACCGTGGCGCGGAGCCTTGAGCCGCTGGGGAACGGAATTACACGACCGTTTCTTGCTCCCCACCTTCGTCCGCATGGACTTTGAGGATGTCTTGACCGATCTGCGTCACGCGGGCTTTGTATTCGATGCGGCATGGTTCGATCCGCATTTTGAATTCCGTTTCCCCCTCATCGGTCAAGTCGCTGCCCGTGGCATTCAGCTGGATCTGCGTACTGCCTTAGAGCCTTGGCACGTCATGGGCGAAGAGGGTGCGAGTGGGGCAACGGTGCGCTATGTGGACTCCTCCCTAGAGCGATTGGAAGTTCATGTCAGTGGCTACAACGACCGCCGCTATGCCATCACCTGCAATGGGCGCACCTTGCCACTGCATCCCACCGGCATTGCAGGGCAGTACGTGGCGGGTGTACGCTACAAAGCATGGAATCCACCTTCGGCACTGCACCCCAGCATCGACAGCCATGGCCCACTGAGTTTCGACATCGTGGATACATGGAACGAAAAATCGCTGGGTGGCTGCCAATACCACGTCGTTCACCCGGGTGGACGCAGCTACGACCAGTTCCCCGTCAATGCCTACGAAGCCGAAAGCCGTCGTCTTTCACGCTTTTTCCAAATGGGACACACGCCCGGACGTGTGGTGGCTCAGGCCGTTCAAATCAACCGTGAATTCCCCATGACCTTAGATTTGAGGGTTTGAGAACGTCGTGGCTCAGGGTTATCCCTGGGTTGCGAACTTGCCCGCATACTTTGCGCTTGTGAATTCGCCAAATTTGAACTTCCCTCTTAACGAGTCAGTACCTTTGCCCATGCCTGCGGAGCCTTTGAGCCTGCAAGCATGGGTACAAGACATGGCCCAAGCGGTCGCGCGCGGACATTTGAACGAATTGTTCATGCCCGATGGACAACTGCGTCCTCAGTGGGCGCAATTTTTTGCGCACGTAGGCGTGGAAGGTTTGGGCGAGCTGAACCGCCGGGCGCAGAGTTTGGTGCGGCAACTGCGCGACAACGGCGTCACTTACAACGTGTATGCCGATGCCTCGCACGGCACGCAGCGGCCGTGGTCACTTGACCTATTTCCGATGATCGTGACACCCGACTCATGGGCCACGATAGAGGCAGGGGTGTTGCAGCGCACCAAGCTGCTCAATCGTGTGTTGAGCGACGTGTATGGCCCTCAACACCTGCTGCGAAAAGGACTATTGCCTCCTGCGTTGGTGCAAGGTCATCCCGGCCATTTATATGCCATGCACGGCGTGGAACCGTTGGGCGGTTGTTGGCTGCACATTGCGGCATTTGACTTGGCGCGTGGACCTGATGGTGACTGGCGCGTGGTGTCGCAACGCACCCAAGCGCCTTCCGGCTTGGGGTACTTGCTGGAAAACCGCATCGCTATTGCGCGTCAGTTCCCGACCGCCTTTGCCCACATGAAAGTGCAGCGCCTCGCCGCCAGCTACCAAGCCTTGATGCAGGGCATACGAGCCAGTGCGCCTAATGGGGCACAAGCGCGCATTGCCATCCTGACACCGGGGCCGTACAACGAAACGTATTTTGAGCACGCCTATCTTGCGCGCTATCTTGGGCTGACCCTGGTGGAGGGCAATGATTTGACGGTGCGCGATCAGCGTCTTTTCTTAAAAACCCTCACCGGCCTAGAGCCTGTCGATGCCCTCATCAAACGGCTCGATGACGAGTGGCTAGACCCCCTGGAGCTGCGCAGTGATTCCGCCCTAGGCATACCGGGCTTGTTGCAAGTCATACGCTCGGGGCGGGTCTTGGTGGCGAATGCACCCGGCTCGGCCTTGTTGGAGTCCAGTGCCCTTTTGGGATTTTTGCCAGCCATTTGCCGTGAGTTATTGGGCGAAGAACTGCGCCTGCCCGCCTTGCCGACGTGGTGGTGTGGCGAACAAGCCGCCTTGCAGCGTGCCCTGCCGCAGTTGCACCACAGCGTCATCAAACCCACCTACCCGCAAGCAGGCTTTGAACCCGTGATGGGGCAAAGCTTGGACCATCCCGATTTAGAACGCTTGACAGCGCGCATGCGGCACCAGCCCGACGAGTTCACGGTGCAGTCGTATTTGCCCTTGTCGCAAACCCCCACTTGGACTGGCGAGGCGATTGCGCCCCGCTCGGCCATGCTGCGCGTATATGCTTTGGCTGATGGGCCACAGTCGTGGCGCGTCTTGCCCGGCGGTTTGGTGCGCTTGGCCCCGCGCGGGCAGCTGATGGCCTCCATGCAAAAAGGCGGCAGCAGTGCCGATTGTTGGGTGTTGACACAAGGGGCGGTGGACACCACGAGTCTGCTCGCCACCGCACCCACCACCTTGGCACTGGCCCAAGCCAAGCGCCCTGTCTCCAGCCGTGCTGCTGAAAATTTGTTTTGGATGGGACGCTACACCGAACGCGCCGAGCAAAGCGTCCGTTTGGCGCAAATCATCTTGCGCCATCTGCACATGGAGGAACCCAGCAGTCACCCCTTGCAAGCGTGGATGTCGCAGTTGGCCTACGCTCAATCCTTGGTCAATGCAGGCGTGCCCAGCCTGCCCTCACCTGTCCATCGTGGCAGCCCAGCCCAAGGCCTGCGTCTGTTTGAACGCGCCTTAATGGCGGCTTTGGGTGATGTGCAAGGCAGTTACAGCGTGGGTTTTAACCTACGCGCCATTCGTTTGGCCGCCGCCAATGTGCGCGAGCGGCTGTCGCAAGAACAACGCAATTTGATCGAACGTGCAGAGTGCGAGTTTTTGGATCAGTGCCAAGACACGGACAACGACAGCGCCGTTCAGGAAGCGCTTCATGCACTCGAAGCAGCCAGCGAAGCTCTCGCGGGCATCACTGGCGCTCAAACCGACAGGATGGTGCGCGACAACGGGTGGCGTTTGCTCAGCCTGGGCCGGCACATTGAGCGACTGTTCACCCTGAGTCATGCCATGCGCGTCGCTTTTGAGACGGGCAGCGTTCACGATGCGGCAGGGTTTGAAGCCTTGGTCGCCTTGTTTGACAGCACCATCACCTTTCACGCCCACTACCAACAACGCCGCGATGTCGTCGCCCTGCTGGATTTGCTTTTGCTCAACCGCGACAACCCGCGTTCGGTGGCGTGGGTGCTGAGTACCTTGCGCTCCCGTTTAAAAAAGCTAGAACAGCATCAACCTGCCTTGGCCGATACCCTGCTGACCGATTTACCCGATCCCGATACATGGTCCTTGACCGACCTAAGCACCCCCGAGGCAGGGCAAACCTATGGCCCGCTCATGCGCTTGCTGCACACCTGTGCTGATGCAGCTTTGGCCTTATCTGATGGGTTAAGCCAACTTCACTTCAGCCATGCCGAGCGGGATAACCGCAGCTTGGTGGTTTAGCCGCTCCTTCTTATGCAGCTCAGGATTGTTCACGACACCTCTTATGCCTACGCGCCAGCGGTGGTGACTGCGCAACATTTGGCTCACTTACGCCCTTTAGATTTGCCCGACCAACGCACGCTATCGCATCGGCTGCATATCAGCCCTCTCCCTCATGAATACCGAGAGCACACGGATGCGTTTGGCAATGTGCTGTGCTTTTTCACGCTGGAATCTCCGCACCATGCCCTGAGCGTGCGTGCCGACAGCCTGCTGGACATCAGGCCACCCCGTTCTATTCACGCCTTGGTCTCCCCACCTTGGGAACAGGTGCGTGAGCAATTTCGCTACCAAGTCGGTACTCCCTTTGATCCGGCCAGCATCTTCACCTTTGCTTCACCTTTTGTGCCGCGCAGCCCCATCCTGATTGATTTTGCCTACCCCGTGTTTGAACCGGGCATCCCCTTGCTGTGGGCCGCACAAGCTCTGATGAACCGCATCCACACCGAAATGACCTATGCCAGCGGCAGCACAGGCATCTACACCCCCGCCTTAGATGCACTGGCGCAACGCCGAGGCGTGTGTCAAGACTTTGCCCACATCATGATCGGCTGCTTACGCAGCTTGGGACTGCCCGCCCGCTACGTCAGTGGCTACCTCCTGACCCAACCCCCACCGGGCCGAGCGCGACTGATGGGGGCCGATGCTTCACACGCATGGGTGCAAGTCTATGTGCCCGATGTGGGATGGGTCGATTTTGACCCCACCAACAACCGCAGCGGCTGGGGCCGCCCGGGAGAAGACTACGCCACCCTTGCCTTGGGCCGCGACTTTGGCGATGTATCGCCCTTGCGTGGCGTGATTCAAGGCGGAGGCAACCCCCGTTTGAGCGTTGCCGTCACTGTTGCCCCCCCCGAAGAATGGCCTACCAACGACCCCATCCCCCATTAGGGATACGTACCTAAAGAAGTGGCAAATAAAACGAACGACCGTTCTATTTAGGCTTCTGCACTACTAAAATCCGCAGCATCCATTCACATCCCCTCAAAGCGAGACAAACACCCATGACCCCCGAAGACATACTGGAACAATTTGGCCCACGCGAAGCGATGGAGTACGACGTGGTGATCGTGGGCGCAGGCCCGGCGGGGCTGTCGGCTGCGATACGCTTGAAGCAACTGGCGGCAGAGAAAGAGGCGGAGTTGTCGGTGGTCGTACTGGAAAAAGGTTCGGAAGCGGGCGCACACATTTTGTCGGGCGCGGTGATGGATCCGATTGCGCTGAACGAACTCTTGCCCAACTGGAAAGACTTGGGCGCACCGCTGAACCAGCCTGTGACGGGCGATGAGGTGCTGTTTTTGACCCCCACCAGCGCACGCCGTACGCCCGACTTTTTAGTGCCCGACTGCTTTCACAACCACGGCAACTACGTCATCAGCCTAGGCGCAGTCACCAAATGGCTGGGCGAACACGCCGAAAGTCTGGGCGTGGAAATCTTCCCCGGCTTTGCAGCGGCAGAAGTGCTGTACAACGACGACGGCTCAGTCAAAGGCGTGGCGACGGGCAATCTGGGTGTGGGCAAAGACGGCGAACCCACCGACAGCTTTCAGCTTGGCATGGAGCTGCACGGCAAATACACCCTGTTTGCCGAAGGCGCACGCGGGCACTTGGGCAAGCAAGTCATCGCCCAATTCGAGCTGGACAAGGGCAAAGACCCCCAAGCCTACGGCATCGGCATCAAAGAACTCTGGGAAATCCCTGCCGACAAAGCCAAGCCCGGCCTCGTCGTCCACACCGCTGGCTGGCCTATGGACGACAGCACTTACGGCGGCGGCTTTTTGTACCACTTGGAAGACAACAAAGTCACGCTGGGTTTTGTCGTCGGGCTGGACTACGCCAACCCGTGGCTGAGTCCGTTTGAGGAAATGCAGCGTTGGAAAACCCACCCCGCCATCCGCGCCCACATTGAAGGCGGCAAACGCCTGAGCTACGGCGCACGCGCCATTACCGCAGGCGGCATCTTGAGCCTGCCCAAAACCGTCTTTCCCGGTGGCGCACTGGTGGGCTGCGATGCGGGCTACCTCAACGCCTCGCGCATCAAAGGCAGCCACGCCGCCATCAAAACCGGCATGTTGGCAGCAGAGGCCGCCTTCAGCGCCGTGCAAGCAGGCCGTCAACACGACGAACTCAGCGCCTACCCCCAAGCCTTCGAGCAAAGTTGGCTGCACACCGAGTTGCAAGCGTCGAAAAACTTCAAGACTTGGTTCAAAAAGGGCAACACCGTCGGCGCACTGATGACAGGCATCGAGCAATGGTTCCTACCCAAACTGGGCATGAAAGTCGCACCGTGGACACTGCACCGCACCCACGCCGACCACACCTACCTGCGTCCGGCGGCAGAGATGCCCAAAATCGACTACCCCAAGCCCGACGGCAAACTCACCTTCGACCGCCTGAGCAGCGTCTTCATCAGCAACACCAACCACGCCGAAGACCAACCCGCGCACCTGACGCTGAAAAACGCCAGCGTGCCTGTGCAAACCAACCTCGCCAAGTTTGCAGGCCCCGAAAGCCGCTACTGTCCGGCAGGGGTGTATGAGTTTGTGAAAGCCGACGACGGCGCAGACCGCTTGCAAATCAACGCCCAAAACTGCGTCCATTGCAAAACCTGCGACATCAAAGACCCGACGCAAAACATCGTCTGGATCACCCCCGAAGGCGGCGGCGGGCCGAATTACGCGGGGATGTGAGGATTCACACAAAAAATAAATAGCAAAAAATGTGAGCTGCTTACGCAAGTAATACGGGGCATAAAGTCATTTTTATCTTTAAAAACAGGCCAAAAACCCCAAAATTCATCCCCCAAAACCCGTTTTTCAGCCTGAAGAACGGGTTTTTTCTTGCCTGAAAAGCTATTTTTTAGAGAATTTTGGTATTTTCCAAGCATCAAATCAGCCAAATACCGCGTATGAATTGCGTAAGCAGCTCACTTTTTTTGCTATGGTTTTAGAAAATCCTCAAGCAGCTTGGCGACAACTTCTGGCTGGTCGTGGTGCAGCATATGACCAGCCTGAGACACTTCTGCAATGCGGACATGGGGGACGCTTTTCAGACGCTCGTGGTACTCGTCCAGCGTGTAGCGGCCTTGCCACCAACGGGCCATTTGGTTGTCGTTGGCTTCTATCGCCAACACGGGCATGGACAGGCGCTGGTAAAAGGCCAAGGCTTCTTCCACGCGGTAAAGCTGCGGATTGATGACCTTGTGGCCCGCGTCGCCCAGAATGCGCCACTGACCTGATGCCTCGCTGAAACCCTC
>DLPA01000229.1:0-7886 GCA_002479815.1 bacterium UBA7470
ATCTGCGGTTGGCGGTGGCGTTTTATCCGGGTTGTGCGTCTGAAGCGAAGCGGGGCTATCAACCTTTGGCCCCCACGCTTTTGTTGTTGGGGCTGGCCGATGATTGGACTCCGGCCAACGCCTGTGAGCCTTTGGCGCATCTGCCTGCGGTCACGCGCCATGCGTGGGCCGACGCGCATCATGGCTTTGACAGCAAGGCTGCTATCACACATCGACCCGAAGTGCCCAATGGCATCAACCCCGGCGCGGGCGTACACGTGGGGGGCCACCCGCAAGCGCGACGTGAATCGCAAGCCGTGCTCTTGCAAGCTTTGCGCGAGGCATTTGAAGTCAGCGCCAAATAAAAAGGCATCTGGCGCAGACCACACCAGATGCCTTGCCTCACGCACTGGTGAGCGGATTTTTGAAATTACGCCGCTTCGGCTGATTTCGTCCATGCTTCCATGTGGGTTTGTGCCATCTGGGTGGCTTGCTGTGCGGCCTTCTGCATGGCTTCGACGGTGGTCATGCTGGTAGCAACCCATTTTTGCATGACGTTGACCGCGGCTTCGCCACCAGCGGGCGTGTGTTCCATGTTGGAACTGACGGTGGTTTGGAACTGTTTTTGAGCTTCTGCGCTCAAAGTTTGCAGCCACTGCCCATAGTCTGCGATCAGGGCAGTGCCGGCCGCTTGGACTTCTTGACCATAGGCTCTTCCTTGCTCTGTCAAAGGCTGAACCAAACCGGCGTGCAATTGCAACCCGTCTTGTGCATTTTTCAGCTCCAGCAACGCCCGCATATAGCGTGAAGAAGCCGTCATCGCAATTTTGCTGCTGCGAACATTGAGCGCAGTCAGCGTTTCGACATAGGCCAAACTGCTTTGTGCCAAGCCAAATAATCTGTCTGCATTGGCTTTTTGCGCAGCCACCACGTCTTCAGGAGTCAGCATGAAATCACCTCGGTACAACGTCAATCATGAATGGGGAATGCTGCAGAAACAAATACATATGCTGCACTGCAACAAGCATATTTTATTGTTTAATACAGTCAATTCCGTGACAACAGATGCTTTTATGCTGCATTGCAGTATTTTTGTATCAAATTGCGATTTTGCGGGCTTATTGTCAGTTTGACGGTAAGTGCTGCTGCAATGATGTTCGGTTCTGTATCCACTACTATGCTATGAATCCAGAGCAAAATTCAAGACGCAGCCTGTTGAGAACCCAAGCGCAGCAGGCCTTAGAGCAGCTGCGTCAAGAGCACAGCCCCGCTGAGTGGGCAGCTTTTGACATGCCTCGGCTTTTGGAGGAGCTACGCATTTACCAAGTGGAGTTGGAGTTGCAGAACGAGGAATTGGTGTCCTCGCAAATGCGTGCAGAGTCGGCCTTGTCCCGCTATCGCTTGTTGTTTGGCTTGCTGCCTTTGCCCACGTTGTTGGTCGATGGTTTTGGAGTGGTGCAAGAGGACAATGATGCGTCTCAAGACTGGTTAGGTCCAGTCAAAAGATACCAGCATCACGATCTGCGCCTCACCCAGTCCATAGACCGCACGGACAGGCCACGCCTGAGCAAATTGTTGGTGACGCTGGAGCCTGGGCGCAAGGGCGTGTTGTCCGGTTTGTCGTTAAAGGGTTTTGACCAGCGCGAGCGTTTGGTGGACCTGTACATTGCGCGCTTGCCACAAGACTTTCATACCGACCCTCGATTTTTGGTCGTTCTGCTCGATCGCAGCCCTGATGCAGCGCGCTTGTCCGAACAATATTTGTTCCAAAGTTTGCTCGACAGCAGCGACGACTTGATTTACGCCACCGATGCCCACGGTCGGCTGATGCTGGCGAATCAGTCTTTTTTTGGCTTGGTGGGCGTGACCCGTGAGCGAGCGTTGGGGCGTAAAGCGGTCGGTCTTTGGCCTTTATCGAATATGCCTGCACACCAACAGGCAGAAAACAAGGTGCTCGATCAAGGCGAGTCGGTGAACTTGGTGGAAGATGTGCATTGGACAGTCCACGAGCGGCCCATGCGCCTGGCAACCCGCAAATTTCCGCTGCGCAACCCTCGCGGCGAACGCGTAGGGGTGGGCAGCATGAGTCGCGATTTGTCGTTTCAAATTGACGTGAAACCACCGGTGCTGTCGTGGGGGATGGAAGTCTTTGCAGCCTTACCCTGGCCTGTGGTGGTGACAGACGAGACGGCTCGTATACAGGGGGTGAATCCGGCGTTTGAATCGGCTTCTGGTTTTTCTTCTGGGGCGCTGATACAGCGTTCTCTGGATGTGCTGCTGGCTGTCCCGTCAGCGGGCGAGGCAGCCTCGGGCTTGGCCTCCAGCCTACGGTCTCATATGCTGCCGTGGTCGGGGCGGGTGCAGTTGCGTCGTGCCGATGGACAATTGTGGACGACCTCGGTCGAAGTGCGGGCCTTGCCTACCACAGCACCCATGAAAACGTGCTGGGTTTGGAGTTGGACTTCAAGCTGACGATTGCTGCCCCGACAGGCGCCGCGTACTGACAAAGCGATGCGCTTGCCCCGTCAACGGGTCGGTCAAGGCGAGGGTCTGGGCCAAGAGTTGCAGCACCTCTGAGGATGCATCGTCCGTGTTTGCCGGATCTTCCCCGTCTTCCGTGCCCTGCGCACCTTCTGGGCCTTGCAACACATGGGGATACCACAGATCGCCCCGCAAGGGCAGGCCCAAGGCGTTCATGTGGACGCGCAATTGGTGACGTTGCCCCGTATGAGGCTCTAGCTCGTACAACGCCCACGGCGAATCGGGCTGGAGTGGCCCTAGGCAGTTCAACCGCGTATCGCTGTTGGGTGTGCCTGAGACTTCGGTCATCCTAAAAAAATAGTCGGGATCGGGCACGAGGCGCGTGCGCCTGATGTGCGGCCACGTCAGTTCCGCTGGCGGGCAGGCGGCAATGGCGGTGTAGCGTTTATAGACTTGTCGGTCTCGGAACAAGGCTTGATACGCGCCTCGACCCTCGGGCTGCACCGAGAAGGCCACCAGCCCCGCCGTTTCGCGGTCGATGCGGTGCAGGGGGCTGAGGTCGTTCAAGGCCAGATGCCGACGCAGCCACACCAGCAAGCTGTGTTGCACAAACCGCCCGCTGGGGATGACGGGCAGGCCATGCGGTTTGTCCACCACCAGCAAGTGCGAGTCTTGATGCACGATGCGTACATCCCACGCACGCGGCGCTTCGTGGGCGACGTGACGGTAGTAGTACAGGCGTTGTCCCGCCGGCGGGCAGGGGCTGTCCGGCCCCAAGGGGTGGCCCGCTTCATTGAGGACATGACCGTCTTGCAGCCGTTGCGCCCAGATGGCGGGTGACACGGAGGGCAGGCGTTGGCTCAGACACTCCAGCACCGTCATCCAACGACCTTGCGGAACGGCCACCGCACTGGGCGCGACACCATCGCGCAGCGGCAGGTGGGGAGGGCGGGCGCGGCGGCTCATGCCCGTGTGTCAGCGACGCTCAAACACCACATCCCACACGCCATGACCCAGTTTCAGGCCCCGGTTTTCAAACTTGGTCAAGGGACGGTAGTCGGGCTTGGGCGCGTAGCCACCCAGTTCGGGCGCGGTGCTGCGGTTGCTGAGCAGGGGTTCGGCGCTCAAGACGTCGAGTATTTGCTCGGCATAGGGCTGCCAGTCGGTGGCGCAGTGCAAATAGCCGCTGGGCTTGAGGCGTTGGGCGAGTTTGGCGACCAAGGGCGCTTGGATCAAGCGGCGTTTGTGGTGCTTGGTTTTGTGCCAAGGATCGGGGAAGAAGATGTGGATGCCGTCCAAGCTGTTGGGGGCCAGCATTTGCTCCAAGACTTCTACCGCGTCGTGTTGGATGATGCGAATGTTGGTGATGTCTTGCTCGCCGATGCGTTTGAGCAGTGCGCCCACCCCCGGCTCGTGAACCTCGCAGCATAAAAAATGGTCGTCAGGCCGCACTTTGGCGATGTGCGCCGTGGCATCGCCCATGCCAAAGCCAATTTCTAAGATCAAGGGCGCGACCACGCCCCCAAAGGCCGCCGTGGTGTCCAAATACTGGGCTTGATAGGGCACGAGGTAGCGCGGGCCTAGGGTTTCAAAGGCTTTGGCTTGGCCCGAGGTGGTGCGCCCCGCCCGCAAGACATAGCTTTTGATGGTTCGCAAATGCACCCCTTCAGGGACACCCGCCGGGCGAATGGGGGGGGTGTCTGGGGTGGTCGGGGCAGTAGTGGGCTGGTCGCTCATGGCTCAAGGGCAGGGTAAATAAGGCAGATCGCCATTTTAAGAAGTTTGGATCACACCAAAAGCAGCATGAAAGAGACAGTAAAAGAATAGTAAAAAAAGTGAGCTGCTCACGCAAGTAATACGTGGTTTTTGGCAGATTTCAATCTATAAAACAGGTGTCTTTTTATAAAAAACACCCTCTCAAGGAGCAAAATCCCCTTGTTCGGGGCTGGAAAACAGGCTGGAGGCAGATTTTTTTGGGTTTTTAGCCCTATTTTTAAAATAAAATCCTAGGAATGCAACGTATTTACTGCGTAAGCAGCTCACTTTTTTTACTATTTTTTTTGAAGTCCAGATGTGGGTAGTAAAAGATTCACCCTAGACGTCACTGAATAGAAAAGCAAGGCTCGCTTATCCTTGAGGGTGATGCACATTGGATGGGACAAACGCTTGTGAAAGTCATCGACATTTTGCCGTGGAAAGATTGGTTGGCCTTGGGGTGTTTTTTTGCCCTTTGGATCGGCTATGCGTGGTTTGCGAAGTTTTGGGGCAAGCGTCAACGCTCTTTATTGCTGACGACCAATTTGTATCGGGCACGTTGGATGGTGCAATCCACACACCGTGACCCCAGAATGCTGGATGGCATCATCACGCAAAATTTGTCACACACCCCCTCGTTTTTTTCTTCCACCACCTTGCTGATTATCGGGGGCTTGATGGCGGCCTTGAGCACCACCGACAAAGCGGCTGAATTGGTCAAAGATATGCCGTTTGCCCAAGTCACCAGCGTGCAAATTTTAGAAATCAAGATGCTGATTTTGCTTTCTATTTTTGTGTACGCTTTTTTTCGCTTCACTTGGAGTATGCGCCAGTACACCTTTTTGGCCTTGGTGATTGGGGCCATGCCCCCACCCGAACATTTTGAGGTGCACCCTCAAGAGCGTGAGCCTTGGGTGAAACGCGCGGCTGATTTGGTGGGCTTGGCAGCGGAAACTTTTAATGACGGCTTGCGTGCCTACTATTTTTCTTTTGCCATGCTGGGCTGGTTTTTATCACCGCTTGCCATGATTTTGGTTACCTTGTTCGTCGTGGCTGTGCTCTATAACCGCGAGTTCCGTTCGGACGTGCTGAAGATTTTGCGCGACTGACAAACACACAGATCAAGACAGGGGCCTATTCTTTGGCCGGTAAGCTGGCGTTTCTGGCCTTCGCCCGAGCCAAAGCAGCGTCGATGATGGCGCGTTTTTTATCCAGCACTTCGGGGTCGGTGTGGTGAGAATGCTGGGGTAGGTCACGCAGCTTTTCCTCCGCTTTGACTTCAAGCTTTTTCTGGTGTTCACGCTTTTCTATCAGCAGTCGATTGCTTCTGAAGGTGTAGCGTTTTTTTGCGACATCGGCTTGGCTCTGTGACCATGCTGCCCAGCCAGTGGCTGATCCACTGGCGTTGTCGGTGTAGATGCAGTCCACGGGGCAGACGGGCAAACACAACTCACACCCCGTACACCAAGGTTCAAGGATGGTGTGCATGCGCTTATTCACGCCCACGATGGCATCGACAGGGCAGGCTTTGACGCACAAGGTGCAGCCGATGCACCATGCTTCGTCGATCCACATCACCGCACGCGCGCTTTCTTGTCCATGATCGGGGTTGAGGGGAATGACGGCTTGCTGGGTCAGTTGTGCCAGTCGTGCAATGCCTTGTGTGCCCCCGGGGGGACATTGATTGATCGCGGCTTCACCTTGGGCGATGGCCTGTGCATAGTGGCGACAGTCGGGGTAACCGCAACGGGTGCATTGCGTTTGGGGCAGAGCGGCATCAAGGCGATCAATCAAATCACTGGACATAAAAAGCATCAATCACGAAAAACGCCACCGCTTCACAACAATGAAGGGGTGGCGCATGGGCGGGAAAAGGCTGCTGGGTGCGTGGGTTATTCTGCCGCTTTTTCAGCTTTGCTGGTTTTACTTGCGCCCGTTTTGGGTGTGTGAGTCAGGATGAATTGCTTGACTTCTGGATACACCATTTCGCGCCAACGACGGCCGCTGAAGATGCCGTAATGTCCAGCGCCTTTGACCTCGAAGTGATGACGGTGGTTTTTCTGAATGCTCGTACACAAGTCGTGGGCTGCTGCGGTTTGACCAGAGCCTGAGATGTCATCGAGTTCGCCTTCGACCGACAGCAATGCCGTGGCTTTGATGTCTTGTGGCCGTACTCGTTCGGTTTGACCTTGTGGGTTTTTGACATCCCAAGTGCCCTGGACCAACTTGAACTCACGGAATACGGTTTGGATCGTTTCCAGATAGTAGTCTGCGTCCATGTCGAGCACGGCGTTGTACTCGTCATAAAACTTGCGGTGGGATTCGGCGCTGTCTTTATCGCCCTTGACCAAATCCAAGAAATAGTCGTAGTGACTGCTCAAGTGGCGGTCGGGATTCATGGCCACAAAACCGGTGTGCTGCAAAAACCCTGGATACACCTTGCGACCGGCACCAGGAAAGGTGCTGGGCACACGATAAATCACATTGTTTTCAAACCACTCGATGCTGCGCTGTGTCGCCAAGTCGTTGACCGCCGTCGGCGATTTGCGAGCATCAATTGGGCCGCCCATCATGGTCATGGACCAAGGCGTGGTTTCCCCACGACTGGCCATCAACGACACCGCTGCCAACACAGGTACGGTGGGCTGGCACACGCTCATCACATGGCAGTTGCCGTAGGCTTTTTGCAAATGGCGAATGAACTCTTGCACATAGTTCACGTAGTCGTCCAAATGGAACTCTCCATCAGACAAGGGGACAAGACGGGCATTTTTCCAGTCGGTGATGTAAACCTTATGATCTTTCAACATGGTTTTGACCGTGTCGCGCAAGAGCGTGGCGTAATGACCCGACAAAGGTGCAACCACCAACACAGCAGGTTGGTTTTTCAGTTTGTCCAGCGTGGCGACATCGTCCGAAAAACGCTTGAAGCGACGCAGTTCACAAAAGGGTTTGTTGAGTTCAATGCGCTCGTGGATGGCCACTTCAACGCCGTCAACATCGACAGAGCGAATGCCAAACTCGGGCTTTTCGTAGTCTTTGCCCAGACGGTAAATGAGATCGTAGGCCGCAGAAATACGTTGGGCCATGGGCAAATGGCTGAACGGCATTAAAGGATTGCTGAAAATTTTGGACGCGGTTTGCGCCAAGTCAGCAAACGGCTCGATCAGGGATCGCTGAGTGTCGTAAATTTGATAAAGCATGGGGCACTCCTTTGCGAAAAATGTTGCAGTGCAATATAACAGGCTTACACCACTTTGTCTGTCAACAAGCCGTCATTTCACACAAGAAAGCACCTAAAAAACAGCCCAACCAGCGAGGTACGCGGGCTGGGCTGCCAGTTCAAAAATAGGTGCTTAATGAAGAGATTACAGCACTTTGGCGATGGCTTGGCAAACGTAGCCGATGTTCTTGCTGTTCAATGCGGCCACGCACATACGACCCGTGTCCGTGCCGTACACCCCAAACTCAGAGCGCAAGCGCACCATTTGCGCTTTAGACAGTCCAGAGTAGCTGAACATGCCGATTTGGGTGGTGATGAAGCTCATGTCTTTGGTCACGCCAGCGGCTTTGAGTCCATCGACCAAGGTTTGGCGCATGGCTTTGATGCGCACACGCATCTCGGCCAGTTCTTCTTCCCATAAGGCGCGCAGTTCAGGATTGTTCAGCAC
>DLPA01000229.1:7930-8061 GCA_002479815.1 bacterium UBA7470
GCCGCCACAATCGCACCGCCATGCGTGGGTGGGTTGGAGTAGTTGGTACGAATGGCAATTTTCAGTTGCGACAGCACGCGGTCGGTTTCTTCTTTGCTGCTGCCCACCACGCTCAATGCACCGACGCGCTC
>DLPA01000229.1:8145-17403 GCA_002479815.1 bacterium UBA7470
CCGTACAGACTGAAGCTTTTGGAGAAGGAGGTGGAGACAAAAATATTCAACCCAGCAGCGACAAACTTGTTGATGACCGCGCCATCTTCAGCAATGCCATAACCAAAGCCTTGGTAGGCCATGTCGAGGAAAGCGGTCAGGCTGCGGGCTTTGATGACGGCAATCACTTGCTCCCACTGTGCGGCGGTGATGTCATAGCCTGTGGGGTTGTGGCAGCAGGCGTGCAGCAACACAATCGTGCCTTCAGCAGCGGCGTTCAGCGCAGTCAGCATCCCTTCAAAGTTGATGCCACCCAAGCCGCCGTTGGCGCTGGCATCAAAGTAGGGATAGGTTTCTACGGTGAAGCCTGCATTGCTGAACAGGGCACGGTGGTTTTCCCAGCTGGGGTCAGAAATCAGCACTTTGGCGTTGGGAGTGACTTTTTTCAGGAAATCTGCACCAATTTTCAAGCCGCCTGTACCGCCAATGGCTTGCACGGTGGCGACACGACCGCTTTTCACGACGTCGGAATCCGCACCGAACACCAAGCCTTTCACGGCAGCGTCATAAGCGGCAATCCCATCAATCGGCAAATAGCCGCGTGCGGTGGGTTTGTCCATCATGGCTTTTTCAGCCGCTTGTACGCATTTGAGCAACGGGAGTTTGCCGTTGTCGTCGAAATAAACACCCACGCCGAGGTTGACTTTGTTGGAGTTGGTGTCGGCAGCGTATTGCTCGTTCAGACCCAAAATAGGGTCGCGGGGGGCCATTTCGACAGCAGAAAACAATGACATGGGGAAGTGCCTTGAGTAGGAAAAAACAAGAAATAAACGCGAAGCAAAAAGTACGTCGGGAAACCCCGTATTTTATCGGCAGCAACCACGGTGTTTGACCTGCCACAGCGAGAAGTCAGCCGGATTTGTGTTGCAGCCACGGAGCTGCTGTGGTCCAGTGCTCGATCCACCCCAAAAAAGCATGGGCAGGCATGGGCTTTGCTATGCCATACCCTTGGGCCAGATGACAGCCCATTTCCAATAAGTATTTGCCATGCGCCAACGTTTCTACGCCTTCGGCAATGACAGGGCGATGAAAAGCCTGCGCGAGCCGAACAACGCTCTCCACAATATCAAAATCGTTGTGATCGTTCAGCATATTGCGGACAAAGCTTTGATCGATTTTGATCATTTGTACAGGTAATTTCCGAAAGTAGGCCAGCGAAGAGTAGCCTGTGCCAAAGTCATCCAACGCAAACGACAGGCCCAAGCTTTGACATTTTTTCAGTGTGTCGATCGCTTTATCCATGTCCCACAAGCCCGCAGTTTCCAGAATCTCAATCTCCAACTGGTGAGGCTGTATGTTGTCGTGCAGGCGAAGCCGCTCTTGTACATCTGGCACAAAGTCTGCGCGCAGCAAATGCCCTGCACCGATGTTGACGCTGATTTGCAGGCGAACGCCTTGCCTCTGCCATTCGCTGAGTTGCTCGAGGGCGTTGGCAATGGCCCAATTGCCGACCAATCGCTCTAAGGGACTGTTTTCGAGAACATGGATAAATTCAGCTGGCGGCAACAATCCACGCTCGGGGTGTTGCCATCGAATGAGCGCCTCAGCACCAATGACCCGCCCATCTGATAAGTCCACCTTGGGTTGATAGAACAAGACAAATTCTTCTGCTTCATAAGCTTGCTGCAACCGTTGAAGCAAATCACGTTGGGTTTGTAATTGTTTATCGTGTACAGGATCAAAGATCACATACCGGTTTTTACCCATTTCTTTGGCAATGTACATGGCTTGGTCCGCATGACGAAGCAGGGTGTCGGCATCTGCATCGTCTGTCGGGTGTAGTGTGATGCCCATACTGGCCGAAACCGTCAAACCATGTCCCTCAATGTGAATGGCGCTTTGAATCACCGACAAAATCTGCTCTGCCAAATGATGCACCTCATGAGGGTGATCCAAGCCCGAAAGCAGCAAGACAAATTCGTCTCCACCGGGTCGTGCGACCACATCACTTGGCCGCAGTACGCCACGAAGTCTGTCAGCAGTATGGATCAACAGCTGATCTCCCACATGGTGACCGTAATGGTCATTGACAGACTTAAAACCGTCTAAGTCTAAAAAGCAAACCGCCAAATACTGGTTTTCAAGTTGATTTTGCACCAGTGCTGTTGCCAGTTCCTTACCCAACAACAAACGGTTTGGAAGGCCTGTTAACAAATCGTGGTGTGCCATACGATGGAGTTCGGCCTCGTATGCCTTTTCCTTGGTGATGTCGGATAAGACACCGACATAAAGTTGAACCTCACCGCGAGAGTCGCGTATTTCAGAAATAGACATCCGGCATGGATAAACGTGACCGTTCTTATGACGGTTCCATACTTCACCTTGCCAGTGCCCTTTGTCGTTGACAACAGCGAACAATTGTTCAAAAAAAGAGGCTGGATGTTGATGCGAGCCCATGACTCTTGGGTTTTGTCCTAAAACCTCTGCTTCGGTGTATCCACTGATGCGTTGAAAAGCCGCGTTGGCTTTGCGTATCGCACCATCTGGAGCAGTAATCAAAATAGCCTCTTGCACGTGATCGAATACCACGCCAGACTGCTGCATCAGCAGCTCTAAAGATTTGCGTTCGTTGTAGTCGGTGTGTGTTCCCGAAATCATGAGGGGACTGCCATCTGTTGCACGCTCAACAATGCGTCCACGCGATAACACCCAGTGCCAGCCACCGTCTGCACGACGCATTCTCGAGACGACTTCGATGTGTGCGCTGAGTCCTGCTTGATGACGGTGAATGGCTTGCCAAACGGGAGGTAAATCCTCCTTGTGGATCAATTCAAGCCAGTGATCCAGAGAGGCATCGCGCGCCAACGTCTCGTCATAACCCAAGATCGCAGCAAAACGTTCGCTGGTTGTGAACCGATTGCTGGGCAAATGCCATTCCCAAAAGCCCTGATCGGAACCGTCGAGGACGCGGGCAAGTTGTTGCTCACGCTCACGCAACGTACGAAGCATTTTTTTCTCGTCGGTCAAGTCACGCCCAAATGCAATGATGCGGCCGTCTTGTAGGCGCTCGCTCAACACATCCACTTGTACCAGCGTTTTGTCTTGACGCAAGAGCTTCCATTCTCGGCGCAAGAGCTTGTGGTGCGTGAGTGTTCGGATGTGTTGTGGAAGTTGAATTTTTTCTTCCAACGGGAGTACATCAGAGAGTCTGAGCTGTTCAAGCCCCCCTACAGGGTAGCCACAAAGCGTACAAGCCGCTGGGTTTGCGTACAAGAATCGGCCACGACTGCTGTCCATGATCCAGATGGCTTCGTACGCTTCGTTGAGGACGAGTTGCAGGTCTTGTGTATTGCGCAGCGTGTCCGTGATGTTTTGGATCGTCCCTAATACGCGCTGAGCTCGACCTGACGCATCACGTTCAATTGCTCGACCACGTGCTCTGATCCAGCGTGTTTCTCCTTGATCGGTCAGGATGCGAGTGTCAAAACGAATGGCACAGCTGTCACCAGCCAAATGTGCAGCAATCGTTGCTTGGACTCTGACACGGTCTTCAGGATGGAGGACACGTAAGAAAAAATCAAAATCACGTGTATCACTGGCAGCGGCATGCCCCATGACGTGCATATAGCCAGCTGAGCGGAACACTTCGCCTGTGTGTAGATTCCAATCCCAAAAACCGTCACTGATCGCCTCAAGGGTTAAGGTCAACCGCCGCTCACTGCGCTGTACCGCTGTCAAGGTGTCGCGCAATACCGTGATGTCGTGCGCCAGGCCAAAAACACCAACAACCGTCCCGTCATGATTCCACACAGGACTTTTGGTGATAGCCCACGTGCGATCTTCACCCTTGTGACTGCGAAGCCGTTGTTCGTGCGTCAAGACCGATTTTGTGTCCAACACATGAAGGTCTTTTTGTCGTACCACTTCTGCAGACGCTGCATCAAAAAGCTCTGCATCTGTTTTGCCTATGATGGCTTCGATCGGCTGCCCCAAAAACGACCCGACAACAGGATTCGCCAGCAAATACCGCCCTTGTATATCTTTGAGAAAAACGGCGTCTGATGTCTCATTGATGACGGTGTCTAACAAACTTTGGTGTTGCTTGATGGTCAAGACAGACCGCTTTAATGAACCACCCAGTATGCTGATCAAAATGCCGTTGGCCACCAAAAACCCCACACAAAGCAGCGTCGTCCAAGAGGAGTAAGCTGGATCTTGTGCCCCATCGACCAAAAATGCGACCAATAAACCGGTCACGGCCGTGCTCACCAACCCCGGACCTAAGCCCCCGAGAAACGCACTGAGGATGATGGGCAGCATCAGCAACTCAAGCATGGGATCGTGCCAGGCCACGGGAATGCTGGATCGCAGCAGCAGTGCAACGCTTGGAAATACAAAAGCACACAGGTATGCGAGTTCTTTTGGCACACTGTGGTGCGTCAGCACCTGCGCCAGCCTTCCACCAAAAGAATTGATGCCCCTCCTGTGCTGGCGGTCAGGAACGCTGTGCAACGCCACAATCAAAGCAACAGTGGTAACCGCCACGAAAAAAATACCTTTGACCGCCGCAAAGGACTGCGGCGATTCAGGTGATATGAAGTCGGCCAGCAGTGCATCAAACAAAAAAATCCACAGTGCTGCCCCTGCCATGTAGATGACCGTGGTAAACCAAATGTATAAGTTTCTCTCGGTCATGGGCACGCAGGGAAAGAACCGTGATCAGCAATACAAAAATTGAAAAAATAAAAAGAATTTGCATCCTATTCGTCAGATGATGATATGTCAAAGTTGATGCACAACAATGATAAAAATCACATTATTAAAAAATACTATCCCTCAACTATTGGGTTTTTATCTGTTTCGTGATACAGAAAAATGTAAATTTTTAGCAATTAACCTGCACCTTATTGAGTACGCCCCTTGCGAATTAGCACAGCCCCCCTTGTGATGCACAGGCTATGTCCAAGCCCGAGGATCCAGGTCGTAATACCGCGCGAGTTGAGCAAACAGCGCCGGATGTTGCTGGGCCAAGGCTTGGGGCTGCATGAAAAACGTTTCTGAAGCAACCGCAAAAAACTCCTCCGGGGCACTTGCGCCATAAGGGTCAATCAGGGTGGACGCTCCCGCATCGACCAGCCATTGCAGGGTTTCATACTCTCTTTGAAACACCTGTGCCCATGTAGCGACAGACTGACCACGCTGCAGCAGGGGGGCACCATTGGCGGGGCCGTTTTCTTGATCCAACTGATGGGCAAACTCATGGATCACCAAATTCTGAGCCGTGTTTTCGCGCAAGCCCGCTTGTACATCGGGCCAAGACAACACAACTTGCCCGTGCTGCCACGACTCACCCAGGCGTATTTCCTGCCCTGAACTCACCACGCCACCGGGCTGCGTGCGGCTGGCCTGCACCACAAAGGGATGGGGATACAACAAGACTTGACGCAGCTCAGGAAAAGGCGCAGTACCCGCTGAGGCATGAAGCTGTAACACCATCAAACACGCTTGTGCGGCAATGAGTACCCGCATTTCGTCGGTCACTTGCAAGCCTTGACACCCGATGACGGGTTTTTCAGCCACAAAAACCTGCACCATTTTCTGCAAGCGTTGTTGCAAGACAGGTGGCAAATGGCGGTACAAAGGCCATCGCCAGAGGTAGCGCCGCCACGCAGGCGGAAAGGGCGCACGCTGCAAGCGCAAACGCCGCTGATGCCACCACCACGGCAGACCTAGCAAACACAGCAAGGCGACCAACCCGCCCAACGCAAACACCAGTGCTGGAGAAAAAGTAAGCACCCACCACCTCTATGAACTGACGACGAGGCCCTTCAGGTGGATGCGGGTTTTATGTTTTCAAGCCAGCACCTCGGTTTTCTGAGCATACCGTTCGTCGCCACCCACGTGTGTGCGGTGCGTGCGGTGCGTGCTTTTCATACCGTTGGTGATGTTTGCGATTTTTATGATGTTGATGATTTTTGTGATTTGTCTGCTTTTTGCTGAGCCGCTTTTTCTTTGGCCTCACGCAAGGCCCGCATCGCCTCCTCCAGTTCTGTATGAGAAATGCCGTCACACAGCTCGAATCCCAAGGCAGCCAGCGCCGCACTGCCCTCGCTTTGCAGGCGTTGAATGCTGGCGGCACAGTCCTTGGGTGAGGCAAAGCCTGAGCTGGAAATCAACAAATGCCCTTCTGCCGCTTGAAGTTTGAAGTAGAACAAGCCATCGGACTCTCGGTATTGCTTGAAGTTGGGCAAGGCCGTTTTGGTTTTGCTTGCAGGCTGCGCTTGGGGCGTGGCTTGCACCAGCGAACGCAGGCCAACGGCATGACGCAACTTCTGCATCAAAGGGCTGGCAATGGCTCTTGCCTTCATCGCCCCTTGGTTCAGAATATCTTCGACCCGTTCGGGGTGTGCCATGAAGTCGTCATAGGTTTGACGCATAGGGGCAACCTCACGATCAATGCGCTCAAACAGCAGCTCCTTGGCCTCGCCCCACGCAATGCCCTCGGCGTATGCCAGGCGCAAACGCTCGGTTTCCTCGGGCGTGGCAAATGCTTGGTAGATTTGAAACAAGGCGCTGCCTTCCGTGCTTTTGGGTTCGCCGGGCAGTTTGGAATCGGTCAACAAGCCCGCAATCAGCTTGCGTAATTGCTCACGCGGCACGAATAAGGGAATGGTGTTGTCGTAGCTTTTGCTCATTTTGCGACCATCCAAGCCGGGCAAGGTCGCCACCTGTTCGTCAATCACCACTTCAGGCAAAGTGAAATGTTCGCCATACAAGTGATTGAAACTCGACGCAATATCACGCGCCATTTCGATGTGTTGGATTTGGTCTCGTCCCACAGGGACTTGGTGTGCATTGAACAAAATAATGTCCGCCGCCATCAGCACCGGATACATGAACAATCCGGCGGTCACGCCATCATCGGTCTCAGAACCAGCAGCCAGGTTCTTATCGACAGCGGCTTTGTAGGCGTGTGCGCGGTTGAGCAGCCCCTTGCCCGTGACGCAGGTGAGCATCCATGTGAGTTCGGGAATCTCGGGAATATCAGACTGCCGATAAAAAATCACCTGCGCAGGATCGAGTCCGGCGGCCAACCATGTGGCGGCAATTTCCAGCGTGGAACGCTGCACCCGTGCCGGATCGCCCGTTTTAATCAACGCGTGATAGTCGGCTAAAAAATAAAAACTTTGAACGCTTGGTCGCACACTGGCTTGCACCGCTGGGCGCACTGCACCGACGTAATTACCCAAGTGGGGTGTGCCTGAGGTGGTAATGCCCGTTAAAACCCGCTGCATAGTCATCATGTCCATCAATTCAGTTAATTTAATAAATTCAATCAGTTCAATCAATCATTAAAAAGTAATGATTTTTAAAAAAGAACCATTCTGAGCGGGGTCAATATCCACTCGATGACTTGTATGGTGAACTGCATCAAGGGACGCAACCAAAAATTGCCGACGATGCCGGTGATGACCAAGGCCATCACAATAAAAAAGCCCCAAGGCTCAATGCGTGACACCGCCATCGCTTGCGGCATGGGCAGTAAGCCTACCAAAATTCGCCCCCCGTCCAAAGGCGGCAGCGGAAACAGGTTGAAGGCAAACATCACCACATTGACCATCAGCCCGGCACGGGTCATTTCAATAAAAAATCGCTCCTGCACCCCCATCGCCACCAAGAAGTATCCCAAAATGACCCATGCCACAGCCATGGCCAAATTAGCCCCTGGCCCTGCCAAGGCCACCCACACCATATCCCGTTTGGGATTACGCAAACGCCCAAAGTTCACAGGCACGGGTTTGGCGTAGCCAAATAAGAATGTGCCTGCGGTGACCACGTACAGCAACAGCGGCATCAACACCGTCCCCACCGGATCAATGTGTTTGACCGGATTCAAGGTGATGCGCCCAAGCATATAGGCGGTCGAGTCCCCAAAATAGCGGGCCGCGTAGCCATGTGCGGCCTCGTGTACCGTGATGGCAAACAACACGGGCAAGGCGTAAATGGCGATGGTTTGAATGATGTGGGCAATGTCCATAGGTCGCAAATGTCGGTCGCAAGTGTCAAGAAGGTGGGGCGAAGCGTAGCAGACAAAAGGAACGGCGTTTGGGGCGCTACCCCAGTCCCAACACGCGCAGACTCCCACGTCCAGCCCTCAGCAACACGGGTTCCTCTCCTTGTCCCATCGGCACCAAATCGACCACGGTGGTCGGCTCCAGAGGGCAAGCACCCGCATCAATGATGGCGGCCAGTTCGTGTTCAAAGCGTTCCCGAATCTCATGCGGATCGTTCATGGCCTCCGCTTCGTCAGGCGCGATCAAGGTCGTTGCCAACAAAGGCGCATCATGAAAAGACAACAGAGCTTGCAACACCCGATGTTCAGGCACACGCAGCCCTATGGTTTTGCGCGAGGGATGACTGACGCGACGCGGCACTTCTTTGCTGGCTTCCAACACAAAGGTATAGGCCCCAGGCGTTGCCGATTTGAGCAAACGGTATTGGCGATTGTCCACACGGGCATAGTTGGCTAGTTCGCTCAAATCCCTGCACAACAAAGTCAGATGGTGTTTGTCATCGACTTGCCGAATGCGGCGCAAGCGGTCTGCGGCGGCTTTGTCGTCCAAATGGCACACCAGCGCGTAGCTGGAATCCGTCGGCACGGCCAACACGCCGCCCTTTTGCAGCAAAGCCACCGCTTGCTTGAGCAAACGGGCTTGAGGGTTGTCGGGATGAACTTCAAAAAATTGCGACATAAAAACGATTCAACACCCATAACAGGGCGGATGACAGGGTGAATTACATAGCAGCCAATAAACGGGCCACGGCTCGCGGATAAATCAAATGCTCTTGGGTCAGCACCCGCGCGGCCAAGGTGTCGGCGGTATCGCCAGCCAAGACAGGCACCACGGCTTGCTCCAAAATTTCTCCGTGGTCGAGTTCAGCCGTGACGCGATGCACCGTGGCCCCTGCAAACTTGCACCCCTCATCCAATGCCCTTTGGTGCGTGTGCAAACCCGTAAAAGCGGGCAATAAACTGGGGTGGATGTTGACCAAGCGCCCGGTGTAATGCGCCACAAACGGGGGGGTCAAAATCCGCATGAAACCCGCCAGCACCACCAACGAAGCTTGCCCATTCGGAGCAAAGCTGTCGATGACCTGCATCAAGGCCACATCAAATGCCTCACGACTGGGATAGGCTTTGTGATCGACCACGGCGGTGGCAATGCCTTGCTGACGCGCAAACTCCAAACCTTTGGCATCGGCCTTGTTGCTGATGAC
>DLPA01000229.1:17508-20659 GCA_002479815.1 bacterium UBA7470
CCAGAAATCAAAATCACAATTTGCTTCATCACGACCTATTTGCAAAAAAAACCTGCCATCATTGACGGCGTTCAAACCTGCATTGTGCCGTTGTGTCTGCGCCAAGGCTCCATCAGGCCCGTGTTTCTTGTGCTTCGTGTTGTTTACATGATTGACTCTGCTGTATCTCCATCCCCTGTTCCGGCCTCACGTCCTTTGTCTGCCATAGAGGCACGCATTTTGGGGACTTTGATGGAAAAAGCCCGCACGGTGCCCGACAGCTACCCCCTGTCCATGCAGGCTTTATTGACGGGCTGCAACCAAAAAACCACCCGTGAACCGGTGATGAACTTGAACGAGGCCGATGCCGCAGCGGCCTTGGAAGAGCTGCGTGAACTCGGCCTGATCCACGAAAACAGCGGCGCGCGCGTGCCCCGTTACAGCCACAACTTCATGCGGGCGCTGGCTGTGCCCGAGCAATCTGCCGTGTTGCTGGGCTTATTGATGCTGCGCGGCCCACAAACGGCGGCGGAGTTGCGCCTGAACGCCGAACGCTGGTATCGCTTTGCCGATATTTCATCGGTAGAAGCCTTTTTAGAAGAATTGCAAGACCGCAGCACCGCCAAGGGCGGCCCGCTCACCCTCAAACTGCCCCGCGCCCCCGGCGCACGCGAGCAGCGTTGGGCGCATCTGCTGTGTGGCGCGGTAGAAGTCAGCACCGCCAACGCCGCCACATCAGCCCCAAGCGCCACCGCCGACCACACCGCACTGGCCCAACGTGTGGCGCTGCTAGAGCAACAAGTGGCCCTGCTGACCCAGCATCTTGAAACCTTGGTCGGGCCACTGGAGCCGTTTGCCAAGGAGTGAGGCATCAAAACTCAGCCCCTACCTCGCATTTGGGGTGAGCAGATGGGCCAAGCAGCCTTAAAAACCACCCCGTCAGGCTGCGCCTGCCACCCCTCCACCGGAGGGGAATTGGGTGGCCTCACTCGTCACTGTCGTGCAGTCGGGGCGAGACATTCCCCTCCAGTGGAGGGGTGGCAGGCGTGAGCCTGACGGGGTGGTTGCCACGCGAGCGAGCATCATCGACAGGGCTGAGTGGCATTAAAAACCATAGTAAAAGAAGTGAGCTACTTACGCAAGTAATACGTGACTCTTGGCGTATTCCTATCTCAAAATAAGCCCTTTTTATCTAAAAAATCAGATTCCAGCAGCAAAAAACCCGTTTTTCGGGGCAGAAAAACGGGTTGGGAGGTGATTTTTTGGGTTTTCAAGGCCATTTTTGAACATGAAAATGGCTAAAACCCCCGTATTACTTGCGTAAGCAGCTCACTTTTTTTGCTATTGTTTTACAGAGCATGAAGCCGCCTAGCGCGTGATGACCGTCGAGAGGGTCGTTGTCGATGTCGTCGTCGTGGTGATGGGGGCTGTCGTCACGCGGCTCAAGGTAGCGCAAGCCAGCACGCCGGGGGCAGCTGCGTTTTTCAAGATGGGGCAGGCGGTATTGCCCTCGCTGCCACTGACACAGGTGTAGTTGTAGCCGCCCCGTGTCACCGCTGCCGAAGAGCAACTGCGTGCCGTCAGGTAGCGGTTGACCTCATCCGTGGTACTCATATAAGGAATGCCATAGGCTGCCAAGTAGTCGGTGCGCGTGCTCACCAAGGCTTTTTGAATGTCGCTGGCACACGCACTCAGCACCTCTGCCGTCGAGTCGTACAAACCGACTTCAAACTCTTTCGGGAACACGGTTTGCACCTGACTGATGGGCGATGACAGCAAACTGTCCAAAGACAAGCTGCTGCCCGCATTCGTCAGGCTGAACGTGACGTTGCCCAAGTTGAAGTCGGCAGACGTGGTGGTCGGCACGCGCAGCGATGCCCCCACACGCTGGCCTGAACTGAGCAGTTTCAAGTTGGCGGCGGCAATGCACGCGCTGGTGGCGTTGGACACGGCGGTTTCGCACTTGCTTTGCCAAGTTCCGGTGATGCGGTCGTTGGGGGGACACTGGGCGCTGTACTGCGTCACGGCTTGCTGCTGCGCTTGGAATTGCTGCACCACCGCAGTCGCTTGATCGGTGACTTTGCGTATGCAGCGTTTGGATTGCCCTAAAAAGTTCACCATCGCCGACGCATAGTCGTCGCTGTAAAACGGACGACCGGGGATCATCAAGTCATAGGACGTGCGTATCTCTTGCTCGCAATACTGACGAAGTGCCTCCACCTTGTTGATGCAGGTTTGATACACCTGTGTGCCCGTGGTCAACACCGCGCAGCTTTGCGTGGCTTGTGCCGCTGTGGTGCTCAAGGATTGCAATTGCGTCTCGTCAGCCGACCATTTTTGTTCCCAATGCGTCGTCAAACCTTGGCATTTTTCTTTGGACAAGGGTGCTGGCTTTTGGGTGTAAGCGCCTGTGATGCTGGACGAAGCCGCGCCCATTTCTGGCAAGCCCCCCATGCACACATAGGTGCGTACCCAGTTCTCTTTCAAGCAAGCCTCCTGATCTTTGCCCGCATGGTTTTGACACACGGCTGAGGCAAAGCCATATTCAGCCAGCGAGTTGTTGTTCCAGTCGCTGAACGCCAAAGGCAAGCCCCGTACTTTTTGGATGCAGGTGTTGTAAAACGTGCTTTGTTCCTGCGCGGTTTTGGGACACAAAAATTCACCGCACTGCTGAGTGAACAACGCATTCGACCATTTCTCGCACTGCTGCCAGCCCGTGAACATGTTCCAGCCGCATTGATTCAGCAAGGTGCTCGGACATTTTTCAAGATAGCTCATGCCAATCGCCGCCACCGCATCGTTGACCATCTTCTCGAACTGTTCTTTTTCGTACTTGGCTTTCAAAATCGCGCTTTGTTTTTGGTGGTTTTCTGCTATCAAATCCAATTGTGTTTGAAACTGGGCTTTTGCCACCTTCAGCGCCTTGGTGGCATCCCAACCCAAGGAGCGCAGCAAGTCCGAGGCACTGCGGTAAATGCCATAGGTTTCTTGCGAGTTGTAGTCGAGCAAATAAAACTTCTCAGATGCGCCTGAGATCATCTTGTTCACATCCACCTTGTCCATCGTCCAGCAGTTGCCGTACAGCGTGGAGCACTCTTGTTGCGCGTAGGGGCTGGGCGCGTACATCGACCCCAAGACTTTGTTCACCGCCTCTTTGCAGCGCACATCTTCG
>DLPA01000161.1:0-2563 GCA_002479815.1 bacterium UBA7470
TCGTTGCACACGATCATGCAGTCCACGCCACTGACGCGCCCGATGCCGGCAATCAAGCCCGCGCACGGCGCGGCATCTTTTGTGCCACCTTTGCCGTCTTTCTCAGGGTACATATTCAGGGCGGCCAGTGGAGCCAGCTCTAAGAACGGCGTGCCCGGGTCCAGCAGCATTTGCACCCGATCGCGCGGCAGCAACTTGCCGCGTGCGGTGTGCTTGGCACGCGCGGCCTCGCCCCCGCCTCGGGCCACTTGGGTGACTTGTGCTCGCAAGTCATCGACCAAGCCCCGCATGGCTTGGGCATGGGCTTGAAAGTCCGCAGAACGTGGATTGAGCTGAGATTGCAAAACGGTCATGGGCAACAGGCTCCAAAAATAGCGATGAACAGCAATGAACAGCGCGTGATTGTGGCCCTTTTGCCCCCGCTTGGCGATAGAAAAAAAGATGCGTAGATCGTCAGACGGGTAACAAATCGTGCCAATGAATCCGCAGAACGCTCTACACTCCGTCCATGCCCTCAGAATCCCCTCTTCCTTCGGTCAAAGGCATCGCCGCCACCCCCATGTCGTTCGTGGCTGCGATTGTGTGGGCGTATCAGCAGCAGGGCTTGAGTCCTTCGGGGGCTTTGGCGAAGGCACAGATTGAGCCATCGCTAGTGCAGCAGCCCGAGGCACGCATCACCGCTTGGCAGATGGAGGCTATTTCTGAGGCTGCGATGCGCGAATTGGACGACGAGGCGCTGGGCTGGTTTGCGCGTCGCCTGCCTTGGGGCAGTTATGGGATGCTGGCGCGTGCGTCTATGGGCGCATCGACCTTGGGCGTGGCCCTGAAACGCTGGTGTCGGCATCATGGGCTGCTGAGTGAGGACTTGCAGTTAGAGCTGATTCATCATCAAAAAGAGGAGCTGCTACCGCAAGGAATACAAGCGTCAGGCAGCAATAATCCTTCAAATTCAGTGTCGATACGCATCACCGAACGGCAGCTCAGGCAGCCGCCTTTACCGCAAAGCGTGCGGGAGTTTTGTTTGGTGTCGGTACTGCGCAATATTCATGGGCTGGCGTGTTGGGCGGTGGATTCGCGCATACCGCTGCATGGCGCACAGTTTCCGTTTGCCGCACCCGCCCATGCCCGCAGCTATGCGGTGTTGTTCGATGGCCCTACGCTTTTTGAAGCACCCAGCGCAAGCATCAGCTTCGATGCAGCGTATTTGAGCTTGGCATTGCGGCGCGATGAAAGTGCCCTGAATGCCATGCTGCAACACGCGCTGCCCTTGACGGTGCGCCAATACCGCCGCGACCGTTTGCTGGTGCAGCGTGTGCGCGAGTTGCTGGCGCAAGACCCCGCCCTGAACGCCCACACGCTGGCCCACGCCTTGCACCTGTCGCCGCGCACCCTGCATCGGCAACTCAAGGACGAGGGCGCGAGCTTGCAAGCCCTGAAGGACGAGGTGCGCCGCCAACGCGCCACCGAGCTGCTGCTGCGCACTCAGCGCCCCATCAAACAAATCGCGCAAGCGGCAGGTTTTCAAAACGAGAAAAGCTTCATCCGCGCCTTCAAAAGCTGGACGGGCTTGCCGCCCGCCGAGTATCGGCTGCGGCCTCGGTGAGGCGCTGTGGCTGAGGGTCACGGACGTTGTACCGAGGCTTAAACATTGCGACTGACCATCAGACCATACGCGGGGTGAGGCAATCAAATCATAAGGTCGCGTGCGCTGTGCCGACGGGCAGATATGGTTCTGGCAATATCCATCGCTGCGAGCCACGTGAGAACCCAAAGCCTAGGCGCTACACTGGCAAGCTGGTTGCGGTGGGTGGATATGTGGCCTGCCCAGTCGATTGATTTGTCTGGATTGATCTTTATTCATTCCTGTTCACTCTTATTCATTGCCTTCGGGAACTGTTCTCTTGTTTACTCTGTTTGAAGAAGCCGGTAAGTTTTTAACGGGCCGCATCTTGTCTGAAGCCGACAGCTCGCTCCAAGTGGAGTTGGCCTCTGGCAAACGTGTCAAAGTCAAACTCGCCAACGCCTTGGTGAAGTTTGCCCAACCGCAACCCGAGCTTTTGATGGCGCAAGCCCAAGCGGTGGCGGCGGGTATTGAATTGGATTTGGCGTGGGAATTTGCGCCTGAAGATGAATTTGGCTTTGCCGATTTGGCGCGGGATTATTTTTCAGACCAAGCGCCTTTGACCGAGCAAGTCGCCATGCTGCTGGCGCTGTTTGAAGCGCCGCACTACTTCCGCCGCGCGGGCAAAGGCCGCTTCAAAAAAGCGTCGGCAGACATCTTGGCCCAAGCCTTGGCCGCCATCGAAAAGAAAAAACAAGTCCAAGCGCAAATGGATGCGTGGGTGGCGGAGTTGGCAGCGGGAACCTGTCCGGCCCCGATCCGCGAGCAGCTTTACAAAATTCTGTTCAAGCCCGACAAAAACGCGCCTGAATACAAAGCGGTGGCCGAAGCCGCCCGCAGCACCCACACCGCACCACTGGTGCTGTTGAAAAACGTAGGTGCAATCAGCAACGCCTATCAATTCCACTGGCAACGCTTTTTGTTTGAGCACTTTCCCAAGGG
>DLPA01000161.1:2700-9511 GCA_002479815.1 bacterium UBA7470
GCCTACTCCATCGACGACTCCAGCACGACCGAGATCGACGATGCCTTGTCGGTGCAGGGCTTGGGCACGGGCACGGTGCGGCTGGGCATTCACATCGCCGCGCCTGCACTGGCCTTGAGTCCCGACACCGCCATCGACGCGGTGGCACGCAGCCGCTTGTCCACCGTTTATATGCCGGGCTACAAAATCACCATGCTGCCCGATGCCGTGGTGCAAACCTACACCCTGCAAGAAGGGCGCGATTGTCCAGCGGTGTCGCTGTATGTCGATTTGGACGAAAGCACATTGGCAGTGAAAGCCACAGAAAGCCGCGTCGAGCGCGTGCCCATCATCGCCAACTTGCGCCACGACAAGCTGGACGAGGTGTTGCCCGATGCCTTTTTTGACAGCACCGAGGCCATCACCAACCCCGATGCCCATCCCGCCTTGGCATGGGGTCAAGAGTTACGCTTTTTGTTCCGCCTCGCCAAGCATTTGAAAGCGCAGCGGGAAGCGGTGCGCGGCAAGCCCGAAAACTTCAACCGTCCCGACTACACCTTCAAGCTAGAAGACGTGGGCGATGCGGGGCCGCAGGGCGATGAAACCGTGGTCATCGGCACACGTCGGCGCGGCTCGCCCTTGGATTTGATCGTGGCAGAGGCCATGATCGTCGCCAACAGCACTTGGGGGCAGTGGCTGGCCGATAGCGGTGTGCCCGGCATTTACCGCAGCCAAGCCAGCATGGCCCCGGGCGTGAAGGTGCGTATGAGCACCAAGGCACTGCCACACGCGGGCATAGGCGTGCGCTGTTACGCATGGAGCACCTCACCGCTGCGTCGTTACACCGATTTGGTCAACCAATGGCAGATCATCGCTTGCGTTAAAAACGGCCCGACAGCGGCACTGGTTGCGCCCTTCAAACCCAAAGACACGGCCTTGTTCGCCATCATCAGCGCCTTTGATGCGGCTTACACGGCGTACAACCAGTTCCAAAACGGCATGGAACGCTACTGGACGCTCAAGCTCTTGCAACAGCAGCAGATGACCGAGCTGGAAGCCACTGTCATCAAAGACGGCGTGGTACGGGCCGATGCCTTGCCTTTGGTCATGAACGTGTTGGGCGCGGATCATTTGCCACGCCATGCCCGCGTCAAAGTGCGCTTGGGGGCCATCGACGAAATCAGTTTGGATGTCAGCGGTGCGGTGGTGGAACGCTTGGACGCAGAAGCACTGCCCAGCGATGCTGAAGAAAACGGGGACGATGAAGTCGAAAACCTGGGCGGCCCCTTAACTATCACGATGGATATAGACGCACAGGAGCCAAGTACGGCTACCGCTGCCGCGTCATCGTCTGTTTCACCACCTGCAATACAGGGATAATTGTTTGCCGTGAACGCTGTCACTTCTGCCCCTTCTGCTGCTGTTGTCCCGGCTTCTGCTGCAACCGCTTCTCCTTCCACCCGCTTACGGGCGTGGTCGCTGGATCGCGCCAATAGTACGCTGTATGCGGCTTTGGCTCTGTCGGTGTTGGCTCATGCGGTGTTATTAACCATACGCTTTATTGATCCTGAGGCGTTCAAACGTGTGTTTGAGGACGTGCCGCTGGAAGTTGTATTGGTCAATGCACACAGCCAAGAACGGCCAGACAAGCCGCAAGCCATTGCGCAAACGTCCTTGCTTGGGGGTGGTGAAGCACAGGCGGGACGCGCGACCTCTCCTGTGCCTGTGGCCAGTATCGCACGGTCTGGCGACACGCTAGAAGAAGATGAGGACAAGCTTGAAGCCCTCAAAGTCCAGCAATCACAGTTGCTGGCAACCTTAAAAAAAGAGCTGGCCACCTTACCGCCTCCTGATCCTAAAGCGCAGCAAAAAGATGTGGCAGCGCAAGAGCGAGAGCTGCAACGTCAACGGCTGATTAAGCTGGTGGCAGAGATCGAAAAACGGATCAACGAAGAAAACGCCCGCCCACGCAAACGCTTCATCGGCCCTTCGACCCGCGAAGAAGTCTATGCCCTGTATTACGACACGCTGCGGCGCAAAATCGAAGACTATGGCACGCGCAACTTCCCCCAAGCCGCAGGCAAAAAACTCTATGGCGAGTTGACCATGGCGATCACGGTCAACCATGACGGCCAAGTGTTGGCGACCGATATTGTGCAAACCTCGTCGCAAATGGTGCTGGATCGCCGTGCCGAAGCCTTGGTTCGGGGTTTGAGCTTTGAAGACTTCAACCGAGAAATGCGACGCAAGGCCGACCAAATTGTCGTCGTTTCACGCTTTAAATTCACCCGCGACGATACCCTCAGCACCACGCTGACCAGCCAATAAGAGCATCCATCTTGAGCGCCAGCCACAACGCCACCGAGTGGCAAGACTTGTTTCCTGCCCGCACCCAAGACAGCCCCGCACGCTATGCCGTGCTGGGCAACCCCATTGCCCACAGCCGTTCGCCGTGGATACACAGCCGTTTTGCAGAACTCACCGGCCATGCCGTGCAGTATGAACGCGAGCTGGTGCCTTTGGATGGTTTTGCTGCCACGCTGCAAGCCCTGATCGCGGCAGGTCTGCATGGGTGCAATGTCACCGTGCCCTTTAAGTTTGAGGCTTTTGCTGCTGCGACCCACACTACGGAGCGTGCCCAACTCGCCTCCGCTTGCAACACGCTGGTATTCAGTGACGCAGGCATTTTGGGCGACAACACCGACGGCGAAGGACTGGTGCGTGACTTGACCCTTCATGCCCAACACACACTGCAAGGGCAGCGCATCTTGCTCTTAGGCGCAGGCGGTGCGGGGGCGGGTGTGTTGGGGCCTTTGTTGCAGCAGCATCCCCGTCAACTGGTGGTTTGTAACCGCACCCATGCCCGCGCGGTGGACTTGGTGCAAACGCATCGCACCTATGCCCAACAGCAAGGGTGTGAGATTCTGGCGCTAGAGAAAGAACAGCTAGAAGCCGACTTTGATGTGGTCATCAATGCAACGGCCAGCAGCTTGAGTGGGGCAGAGCCGCCTTGTCCCACCTCGGTACTGCGTGCGGGCACGTTGGCGGTGGATTTGATGTACGGTGCAGCCGCACGACCTTTTTTGGACTGGGCACAAGCCCACGGCGCACACACGCGCGATGGCCTGGGCATGCTGGTCGAACAGGCGGCGGTGGCCTTTGAACGCTGGCGCGGCATCGCCCCTCCCAGTGCCCAAGTCTTGGACGAATTGGCGATGGTGGTGGCAAGTTCAGTGGGGACGCTTGCTAAGTCCTGAGCCAGCGTCGAGAAATGTCGTCTCCAATAGCGGGTTTGTGGCGTGCCTTGGGTCGTTTTGTGCTGGCTTTGCTGTGCATGGTCGTGCTGCTGCACGTGTTTTTTGCGCTGCGCATCGCTTTGCTGGTATGGATCAACCCTGAAAGCTCGGCCTTCATGCGCAGCGAGATCGTACGTCGCGTGCAAGCCTCCCCACCGCCCGAAGGCGCATGGTCACAGCATTGGCAGCCGCTGGAGCGCATCTCACCTCATTTGCAACGCGCGGTCATTGCGGCAGAAGACGACGGTTTCAGCCGTCATACGGGTGTTGAGTGGCATGCTATGGAGTCGGCATGGCAACGCAACCGCCAACGCAGTGAACAAGCGCAAAGAAAAGGCTTGTCTGCCCCAGAAAAATTGGTGGGCGGCTCCACCATCACTCAACAATTGGCGAAGAACCTGTTGTTGTCGGGGGAGCGTCATTTATGGCGCAAGGGACAAGAGTTGCTGCTGACGTTCGCCCTAGAAGCCCTGCTGGACAAACGCCGTATTTTGGAAATCTACCTCAACAGTGTCGAATGGGGCGATGGTGTTTTTGGTGCAGAAGCTGCCGCTCAGCGTTACTTTGGCGTGCGTGCGCATCAACTCAAGCCGGAACAAGCCGCTCGTTTGGCGGTGATGTTACCTGCCCCAAAGTTGTTCGAACAACGCCCCGATTCAGCGTATCTCAAACGCCGCACAGCCCTGGTTTTGGGGCGAATGAGCGCTGCCGTTTTACCTTGAACTAAAGCCGCGCTTTGACACGACTCAGGCAAGCAAGAAGAGCTGACTTGCCCCCCAACCCAGCAGTCCACCTAAACACAAGCCTACCACCACATCAGACACAAAATGAGCACCAGCATACACCCTGGCCCAAGCCGTCGCCACGCTCAAGACCAGCACAGACCACCACACTTGTGGCAGCAATAAGGGTGCATATGCCAACATTCCCACCAAAAACCCCATCACGATGGCGTGTGCGCTGGGAAAGCCTCCACGCGGCCCGTGCTGTAAATGATTGGGACACAGCCCCATTGCAAACGGACGTGGCACAGGCCAGCGTCGGGTGATGCGTTTGACCACCCATTGCACCACGCCTGATAAAAGCAGCGCGCCCAAAACCCATCCCCACAAGGACATTTGCATCATCAGTTGCCCCAATAGCAGGAGGGTCATGAGTACCCAAGACCATTTGGCGATGGCTTTGGCGACGCTGACGCTCCAAGCAGTGGCAGACGGCCCCGCGCCCAGCAGGGCAAACACCTGCCTATCCCAATATTGCCACGTCGATGAAAACGCGACCGTTGTGACAGGTAAAGAAGCATCAACCACATCAACAGAATCAGACGAGTCCATACCAGCGCCACATCAAATGTCAGAAATTCTGTAATATAAAAAGCGTATATGACCAGTTGATGAAATCGCTGAAACCAAGCGCACATTCAAACTCAATACGGTATCGTCTTTACACCCGTCGCCGTGCCCATCAAACACACTTGCGCTTTTTGATGGGCAAACACGCCTACCGTTACCACGCCGGGCCATTGGTTGACCAGCGACTCAAAGGCCAGTGGGTCGGTGATGTGCAAGCCCGTCACGTCCAAAATATGCTGTCCGTTGTCGGTCACCAAAGGCTGGCCGTCTTTTTGGCGCACGCGGGCCTCGCCGCCCAAGGCCGCAAACTGGCGGGCAATGCGCTGTGTCGCCATAGGAATGACTTCTACAGGCAAGGGAAAACGGCCCAAGGCCGTTACCAGTTTGCTTTCATCGACGATGCAAATGAACTGCGTTGCTTGCGCAGCCACGATTTTTTCGCGTGTCAGTGCTGCACCGCCACCCTTGACCATATAGCCTTGGCTGTCGATTTCGTCTGCGCCGTCGATGTACACGTCCAGCGACTCGACCTCATTGGCATCAAACACCGGAATACCCAAGGCTTGCAAGCGTTGCGTCGAAGCGACCGAGCTGGACACAGCGCCCTTGATCTGGTCTTTCATCGTCCCCAAAGCGGTGATGAAATGATTGACCGTTGAGCCTGTACCCACGCCGATGATGGTGTTGGGCCGCACATAGGCCAAAGCGGCTTGACCCACAAGGGCTTTGAGTTCGTCTTGCGTCAGAGAAGGAGCGGTGGATGCGGATGTGGATGCGGTGTTCATGGCTAGAAAAGTCAACAACAAAAAAGTAGTGCAACAAAAACCCGCGTTTTACGCGGAAAATGACAGGTTGACCCATATCAAAACTGTTGCGATTATCCAATGCCGCTCTTGCCTTATCCCTTTGCCCGTGCCGTGTTGTTTGGCATGGACCCCGAACATGCCCACGAACTGACCCTCAACACCATCGCTGCCGGACAAAACACGCCTCTGCAATGGGCATGGTGCAGCCCGCGTGTCGATGACCCCGTCACCGTGGCGGGCGTGCCCTTTCCCAACCGCGTGGGCTTGGCGGCGGGCTTGGATAAAAACGCCCGCTGCATCGACGGCTTGGGTGCGATGGGATTTGGCTTTGTCGAGGTGGGCACAGTCACCCCCAAAGCACAGCCCGGCAACCCCAAGCCCCGCATGTTCCGCTTGCCCGAGGCCCACGCCCTCATCAACCGACTGGGCTTCAACAACGACGGGCTGGATGCTTTCTTGGCCCATGTCCAACGCGCCAAATGCCGCCGTGCAGGCAGCCCTCATCCCATGCGACTGGGCTTGAACATCGGGAAAAACGCCACCACGCCCATCGAAGAAGCCACCAGCGACTACCTGACGTGCTTGGAAGGGGTCTATCCCTACGCCGATTACGTCACGGTCAACATCTCCAGCCCCAACACCAAAAATTTGCGTGCCCTGCAAAGTGATGAGGCACTCGATCAACTGCTGGGCGCACTGTCCGAGCGCCGCGAACTGTTGGCGCAGCGCCACGGCAAAGCCATTCCGCTGTTCGTCAAAATCGCACCCGATTTGGATGGGGCACAAGTCCAGACCATCGCCCACACCTTGCGCCGCTATGGGCTGGATGCAGCAGGTCAACCCAACCAACATTGGGGTGTGATCGCCACCAACACCACCCTCGATCGCAGCGCCGTCACGGGCATGACTCATGCAGCAGAAACCGGCGGCTTATCCGGTCGCCCTGTACTGGAAAAAAGCAATGCCGTCATCCGCCAACTTCGCGCTGCCTTGGGCGCAGGCTTTCCCATCATCGGGGTCGGCGGGGTGATGAGCGCCCAAGATGCGGTCAGCAAAATCCAGGCCGGTGCAGACTTGGTGCAGATTTACACAGGCTTGATCTACCAAGGCCCCAGTTTGGTGACTGCATCGGCCAAAGCCATTCAAGCGCACTATCAAAAATAATAGTAAAAAAAGTGAGCTGCTCACACATCTTTTAGTAGTTAAAAAAAGATTTTTTCATCAAAAAAAGGCTCAAATTTTTGAAAAAAATAGCGTGAGGCTGTGCGTGGACAGTTCAAATCCGATTTTTTCGATTTTTCAGAGTAAATTTTTATAAAAAATGTCTATTTTTCAATATAAAAAATAGTATTGAGCTAATGATTGCTGCGTGAGCAGC
>DLPA01000105.1:0-218 GCA_002479815.1 bacterium UBA7470
CCACCAATCGGGATGATGATGAGCACGCCCATCACAAACGACAGCGCCAACATCGCATAAAACGCCTCGGCGCTTTGGGTGAAGGTATAGACCAGCCCCAAGCCGACGGTCGCCAAGCCCAGCACCAAATTCAGCATATGCTGACCGCTGAACACCACAGGCGCACCTTGGAACAGACGGAATTTGTACTTGCCGGAGAGCTTGCCAAACGCAATCAC
>DLPA01000105.1:278-5470 GCA_002479815.1 bacterium UBA7470
AACGCAATCACCGAGCCGCTGAAGGTGATGGCCCCAATCGCAGCGCCCAAGAACAGCTCCAAACGGTTGCCTGTTGGAATGGGTGGCACGCTGCCGTCGCTGCCTTTTTGCACGATTTGGAATGCCGCTGGCTCGGTGGCGGCGGCAATGGCGATGAACACCGCTGCCAAACCAATCATGCTGTGCATGAAGGCCACCAGTTCGGGCATCTTGGTCATCTCGACCCGCTGGGCCATGATGGAACCTGCTGCACCACCGACCAACAAGCCACCCAAGACATACACCATGCCCTGACCGCTGCCGCCCGACAACTGCACAATCAAGGCCGCCGTGGTCAGCACCGCAATCGCCATGCCGATCATGCCGAACAGGTTGCCACGGATAGAAGTCGTGGGGTGCGACAAGCCTTTCAGCGCCTGAATGAAACAGACCGACGCTATCAAATACAAGAGCGTGACGATGTTCATGCTCATTTCGCATCTCCTTCAGCCTTGGCGGGGGTCTTTTTCTCTTTTTTCTTGAACATTTCCAACATACGGCGCGTCACCAAAAAGCCACCGAACACGTTCACCGCCGCCAGCGCCACCGCCAGCACGCCCATGGTCTTGCCCAAGCCTGTTTCGGTGAGCGCCGCAGCCAGCATGGCACCGACGATGACAATGGCGGATACCGCATTCGTCACGGCCATCAAAGGGGTGTGGAGGGCGGGAGTCACCGTCCACACGACGTGGTAGCCGACGTAAATCGCCAGCACAAAAATAATCAAATTGACGAGGGTAGGGGATACCGCTTCCATCATGCGTCTCCTAAAAAGTGTAGGGATGTGAGGAATAAGGAGAGGATGGCTTATTTGCGCTTGACTTCGCCGCCTTGGCTCATCAAACACGCAGCCACGATGTCGTCGTCCATGCTCACCGTCAAAGCAGCTGCGTCTTTGGGCAGTACCAGCTTCAAAAAGTCCAGCACGTTGCGGGCATAGAGGGCGGATGCGTCCGCGCCCACCATCGCCGCCAAGTTGGTATAGCCCACGATCTTCACGCCATGCACGGTGACGACTTGATCGGCCACGGTCAAGGGGCAGTTGCCGCCAGGCTCTCCGTGGGGGCCGACTGGCCCTTTGCCCGCGGCAATGTCCACCACCACCGAGCCGGGTTTCATGGCTTTCACCATGTCTTCCGTCACCAGCGTCGGTGCAGCACGACCGGGGATCAAGGCGGTACTGATGACCACATCGGCAGCCGCCACACGCTTGGCGACTTCGATTTTTTGCCGATCCAACCAGCTTTGGGGCATGGGACGAGCGTAGCCACCCACGCCTTCAGCCGCTTCTTTTTCCTCGGCGGTTTCGTAAGGCACGTCGATGAACTTGCCGCCCAAGGATTCCACTTGTTCCTTCACGCTAGGCCGCACGTCAGACGCTTCAATCACTGCGCCCAAGCGTTTGGCGGTGGCGATGGCTTGCAAGCCTGCCACGCCCACGCCCAAAATCACCACCCGCGCGGCTTTCACCGTACCGGCGGCGGTCATCAGCATGGGGAAGAAGCGTTGGTACTCGTTCGCAGCTACCATCACGGCTTTGTAGCCCGCAATGTTGGCTTGCGACGACAACACGTCCATGCTTTGCGCCCGTGTGGTGCGGGGGGCGGCTTCAAGGGCAAAACTGGTCAAGCCTGCTTTTGCCAGACGCTCCAACCCCTCGCGGTCGAAGGGATTGAGCATTCCGACCAAGGCCGTGCCAGACTTCATCAGGCCGATTTCGGCTTCGGAAGGGCTGCGTACCTTCAGCACCAAATCGGCTCCAAACGCGCCCGCTGCATCGGTGATTTCCGCACCCACTGCCGCATAAGCCGCATCGGTGACGCTAGACGCCACGCCAGCGCCCGATTGAACGCGCACCGTATGGCCCTGGGCCACGTATTTTTTGACCGTTTCGGGGGTTGCTGCCACCCGGGTCTCGCCTGCCATCGTTTCAGCAGGTATGCCTATCAGCATGAACATCTCCTCGCATTAGTGGGTAGAAATGAGAAACACTCGCGACAGCTTAATGGAACACCTCGGTTTTGTTTTAAGTATTTGTTTCTAGAAAATAGAAAATCTCAAAACAAACCTCACTTGTCCAATCTCCAAACTGCGCTTTTAGCTTATATAAATCAGAATATCAGAAATTACTTATATTTTTCAAATCTTGTCTGTGGTCAAGCGACACACCTGATGTCTTGCGCCTAGTAATATGCGGGGCTATGACTCAATATCGTTGGAAACCCAGTGTCACCGTGGCCGCCATCATTGCGCATGAGGGGCGTTATTTATTGGTAGAAGAAGAAACCCCAGAGGGCTTGAGGCTGAACAATCCCGCCGGTCATTTGGATTCGGGCGAAAGTCCGATACAAGCGGTGGTGCGGGAAACCTTGGAAGAAACCACCCACCAATTCACGCCTGATGCCTTGGTCGGGATTTATATGTCGCGGTTTCAGCGCCCCGATACCCAAGAAGACATCACCTATATGCGCTTGGCCTATACCGGCGCTTTAGGGTCGGTCGTGGCGGGTCGCTCGCTCGACACTGGCATTGTGCGCACCTTGTGGCTCAACTTAGACGAGGTACGTGCCAGTACTGCCCGACATCGCAGTCCACTGGTGTGGCGCTGCATACAAGATCATGCCCAAGGCCGGCGCTTTCCTTTGGAATTGCTCTACGCTGATGCGTCCATTTGGACACTTGGGGCCTCTGGGACGCGGTAAATGAGCGACTTCAATCTTGCGCACTGGGCGTTGTTGGCCTGTGCGGCCTTGGGGGCGGGGGTGCTGAATGCCGTGGCGGGTGGAGGCAGTTTTTTGACGTTTCCCGCGCTGGTGTTGACCGGCATTCCCCCGATTGCTGCCAACGCCACCAGCGCCCTGGCTGTCAGTCCCGGGTATTTGGGCAGCAGTTGGGGCTTTAAGGCCGAGTTGGCCGCCTTGCCACGGCGTGTGTTGCTGCAAGAAGCCATCGTTGCCGCTTTGGGGGGCTTGGTGGGCGCGGCCCTGTTGTTGCTCACGCCCGCCAAGGTGTTCGCGGGCTTGGTGCCTTGGCTGTTGCTGTTTGCAACGGCCTTGTTCGCTTTTGGCCCCAGCCTCCTCAAACGCTTGGGCTTGGGCAGCAGAAGTCAAGACAAACACAGCATCTACCGCTTGCTGGGGCTGGCGTTTGTCGCCATTTACGGAGGGTATTTCAATGGCGGTTTGGGCATTTTGTTGATGGCGCTGTACGCCCTGAGTGGCGAGTCTCGCATTCACACAGCCAACGCCTTGAAAAACGCCAACTCGCTGGTGTTGTCCTTGTTGTCTGTGGCTGCGTTTGCATGGGCGGGTGCGATTGTGTGGACGCAAGGCGTGTGGATGATGGCGTGGGCCACCTTGGGTGGGTTTCTAGGCGCACGCATCGCCCGCCGCCTGTCTGCTGCTGTCGTTCGTACCCTGGTCATCGCCACAGGGTTGCTGATGTTTGTGTGGTTTTTGCCCCGTCCTCAATGACGCTGGCAGATATGCAAGACAATCGGCTGCACATATTCGTGCGCACCTTTTATTCCTGATCCATGCTGTATCAATTAACGTATGCCAGCCGCGTCGCCAAGGCGTTAGGCCCGAGTGATATCAAAGACATCATCCAAGCGTCCAAACACAACAATCACGCCAAGGGCATCACAGGTATGTTGTGTTTGGCCAGTGGTATTTTCTTGCAACAACTGGAAGGTGAGCGCAGCAATATCAATGCCCTGTACCGACACATTCAGCGAGACTCACGCCATCAGGAAGCAGACATCTTGGATTTTGCAGAAATTCCTTACCGTCGTTTTGGTGCCTGGTCGATGGGGCTGATGACAGCGACCACTGAAAACGAACAGCTTTTTTTAAAGTATTCCAGTCAGGCGAGTTTTGACCCTTACACCATGAGCGCCAGCACGTTGCGGGCATTCTTCGATGAGATGGTTCACAACGTGCGCTGGATTACGCCCTAATCTCCCAAACGCAGCCGTTGGGCATAGCCCGTCATCTCCAAATACCCAAAGCCGCGCATGGTGGACGTATCGGCATCGCGCAGTTCGCTCAAGCCCTCCCAATAAATTGCGCCAGTGCTGGCGCGGCTGTCAAGTTCTTGCGCCTCAAACTTGGCTCTGACTTCAAAGCTCCCCACAGGCGTGTGAATGCGCCAGCGCACCGGATAACGGGCATTGGACAGCGGACTTTGCCACCATGCCAAAGGCTGCCATTGCACTTCTTGTGCTGCAAACGAGCGCACCGCTGTGCTGCCGCCCGCGCGCCAACTGCCCCCTGCCCACACCGCCGACCCATCGGCACGACGCAGGCGAAAAGCGGTCAAGGCCGCACCGTCGTGCAGGTTCATGCCGATCCAGTCCCAGCCCACGGCCTCGGGGTGCAGCAGGGTTTCGCTCCATTCATGATCGAGCCATGCCCATCCTGTCACGGATTCAGGAGGTGAGGGGCGTGCCTCTCCACCTCGCTGTGGTCGGCGCACCGTGCCACTGACGCGCAAATGCGGCAGGCTGTAATAGTGGCTGGCCTGCAATGGGTCTGGCCCTTTGCGTGAGTAGCCTTCATCGCCTTGCAAGAGCAGGGCTTGCGTGGGGGTGAGTTGCAAGTTCAGAGCCGCCTGTGCATCGCCCAAATGCGCTTCGTAGCCCCGTACCGTGCGGCGCAGCCACCAGCCTTGCAAGCGCACATCGGTATCGTCCAAGGCCGCGACTGCACCTTGCGCCGTGGGCGAGCCGTTCCAGCGCGTCAGGGCTTGCGCGTGCCAGAGGTGCTGGCGACGCACATCGCTCAAGGCTGCATGGGCAAACAACAGTTGACGCGGCGCAAAGCGGCTTGGGGGCGTAGGCTCCTGTGCGGTGGCGATGCCGCGCGAGCGAAAAAACGTCACCTGAAATCCCAACTCATCGCCACTGGCCGTCTGCACTCGGCCTGTGGCATACCACCATTCGGTGCGATGGTCGGGATGCGCGCCGTGGTCACGCGGAAACACCAGCGTTCGTCGTTGCACCACCGGCGCGGCCTTCGCCTTGAGCGTCTGTGCCCACAGTGCCGCCAACCACGCCCGCCTAGACCAATGTCGAAGGGTCGCCTGGTCCACAGGGAACTCCTAAAAGCACTTTTTTGCGATCAAATTCAACCATTGTTGTTGTTATTGTTGTT
>DLPA01000105.1:5573-9626 GCA_002479815.1 bacterium UBA7470
TTGTTGTTGTTATTGCTCAGGCTGGCTTCTTTGGTGTGTGGAGCCGCCAGTGCCGCACCCGGCAAGGTGAGGATGAGGCCCGCCGTGCCCAGCATCACCAATTTGCCTTTGTGCGCAAAGGCATGAGCGTCGAGGATGGAGAGTTTGCTGCCATCGCACCACAGGGTTTGGCTTTGCCGTGCTTGTGTAACGGCATGGGTGTTGACGGGGCGGCCTTGCCGATAACAGGTCACGGTGGGCGGGTTGGCTTGGTAGATGAGGTGGTCGTTTTTGTGGCGCACGTCTTTCATGAACCAGCGCACCAAACGCTCCTCTAGGGCTGTGCGTGAGGGGCCGTCGTCCAGGCGCAAGGCGTTTAAAAAGCATTCCACCGTGTAGGCAAGACGTTCAAGATTGGGCTGGCTCATGGGTGGCTCACAAAGTAGGGGGCGATGCGGCGGGCGGGGCTTGTGTCGCGGTCAAGTAGTAAAACTCAAAATTTTGAAACGGCAAGTTCGCCGTTTGCAGGTGGTAAAAGGCATTGTTTTTTTGCTTTTGATAATGGTATTCGCGCAAAAAGAAGGTCGTGACAAAGAGGTTGTTCAGCACCCCGCGTTGGTAGTGGGGGCGGTGCAAGGCCAGCACCTCGGTCAAATCCACTTGCACGTACGCAGCGCCCAGTGTGCCACTGGGTTCTAAGCAATTGGCATAGAGCTGGTAGGTGAAGATGTGTTCTTGCTTGCTGCGCCGCTCGTCGCCATACACCACCAAGGTATCGCGCAGCAGTTGGATGTAAACCGTGTTGCGTAGGGCCTCTGGGCACGCTGCGGCCAAGGCGCGGCGGTGCAGGTGCAGCACCACACGGTCGCTGGGAATCAGGGTGTGCAAATGGCGTTGCGATTTGCGAAGCTGAGATTCAAGGGGGATGAGTTCACCCGCCACTTCCAGCACAAACACATCGGGCGCTAATAAAGTTTGTAGCGTGGGATCGTCTGTAATCAAGCCATGCAGGGTGTTTTTTTCTTCTGCCGCGTCGTTGGGCACTAAAAACAGATGGGGCGTGGGCGGGGCCGAGACTGGCACGGTGTGCAAGTGCGGGTGCAGGGTGCGCTGATAGTGCAGGGCGTAACTGCCTTGCGCGTGGGGGCTGTCGGCGGGGTAGGACAGGGGCAAGTCGGCGTACAAATCACGTTGCAGTTCGCAGGTGTAAGACTTGCCGCTTTTGTTTTGGTGCTTGACCACAGGACAACCGGTGTTGCACAGGCTCAAATGCCCGCAGCTTTGGCAATCGCTGTCAAAGCCGTGGGTTTGGTGCAGGGTGCGAATTTTTCGCGCCCCGTTGTCCAAAATCTCAAGGATGGGCGTGTCGAAGATGTTGCCGTAGAAAAACTCAGGAATGCCTTGCCCGCGCACGCAGGAATAGACCGAGCCATCGCTTTGCAGCAGGTAAAACTTCTCGCCGCAGTTGACCGAGTTGGTGCAGTACGAGGGTTTGAATTCGTCAAACCAATGGCGTTGCAAACCCTCCTCCAGCTCCGTGCCCATGAATTCGGCTTTTAGGGCGGCGTAAAGGGTGCGTTGTTGGGCGGGGGTGGTGGGGGTCAACGCGCCCTCGCCCTTGGCGGCGCGGTTGAGTTCTGAACCAAAGGCAAACATCAAATTGAGCTGGTTCATGTCAAAGCCCAATTCGCGGTGGATGTACCAAATGTCGGCGATGAAGGCGGGAAGGTCTTGCAGATGCTCGCTGCTGAGGGTGGCTGAGATTTTTTTGGCGTGAGGGTACTGAGCCAGTAAGCGCAAGTTATCCAGCGTTCGCGGCAGCCAACTCGTTCCCGCTTGCGTGGTGCGGTGGCGTTCGTGCAGCTTCAGCGGCAAGTCGATGCTGGCGCTGATGGAGACTTTATGGCGATCAAACAAATCGTAAAACGGCGCAAAGCGGTACAGATTGGTTTTGATGTGGGGCGCTGATTTTTTATGCCCCAGCGCCTGAATCGCATCGAAGTGGGTGCGGTAGTGCTGGCGAATGAGCGTGAACAGTGCATCCAACACGGCTTCGGGCATGGTGGTGACTTCGCCGCCGTGCAGCGAGACGTTGAAAGCCAAGACCTTGGCTTGCGCCAGTTGCTCCAGTGCATGGCGCAAGGTGGATACTGCTTTGGCTGCATCTTGGGCAATGGAGGCTTGTGTGGTTTGCTTGCCCAAATAGCAATAACTGCATCCCAAATTGCAGCCCAGCGTGGGCACGTAAAGCAAGTGGATGGCTCGGGCATCAAGGGCTGAGGACTTCGACATCGGGGCGTGCCATTTGGATATGAGTCATGAGTTTGCGGCTGACGTTCTCGAACTTGACGGTTTTGTTGTGTGTGATTTTGGGTTCCCGCCGCGCACCGGTGGGGAACTTATCGCGCTCTAGCACAAAGTCAGTCCCGTTCATCAGGCGCAGCGTCAAACGGTCTTTGGTCTTGGCCCAAGTGACGCGCTTGACGTTGCCGTAATAGACGATGTGCTCGCCACAAATCAAGTAGCGTGAGCCGATTTTCAAGTGCTTAGGGGCCGTGCCATACACCACCCAAGCCACCACCCAAACGATGATGCCCAAGGGAAAGACAGGCGGGGCCAGCACCAACACCCCAAGCCCCACGAGCAGCAACCCCCCAATCGCCCACCAGCGGCGGCTGCTGCGAGAGGCAGCACCTGTGTGCTGGTATTGATAAGTGGAGAAGGACGAGGACATGGCCGACAGCATACCGTGGGGTGAGCCTGCATTGTCGGCTTTTTCAATGCCCTATTTGTGTCAAATGCGCCACCAACAATTGTGCTGGCGCTGAAATGTAAGGCGGGTGAACGATGATGAATTGGCGTTTGGCCCATGCGTCTTGCAAAGGGCGAACCACCAGTTCGTGCTGTGGGTACTGATTGGCCACCTCCTGCGGAACCAAGGCAATCGCCAAGCCTGCCCGCACCACGCGCAGCGCAGCTTCAAAATTCGCCACGGTGATGCGGGTACGCAAGCTTTGCCCCAGCCGCGCCGCTTCACGGTGCAACATCACCTGCACTGCCGTGTGCGCGGGCATGCTCACTTGGTCATATGCCAAGGCATCAGCAAACCACAGGTCGGCGGGGTGAGCGTCGAAGGCCAAAGGGTGATGAGGCGGCACGACCACCGCCAAATGATCGCAGCGGTAAGGGTGGGTGATGAGGTGACGGGTATCGACGGCATCCCAACAAATGCCCAGCGAGGCCGTGCCTTCCAATAGCCCACGTATCACGTCGGCACTGACGCGCTCTTCCAAATCAAGTTCGATGTCGGCGTGGGCGGGGTGCTGTAAAAACCAAGCCACATCGTCTGCCAAAGACTCCGCCATCGCCGATGCGCTGGCCAGCACCCGCACCAAGCCGCGCACGCCTTGGGCATACGCCGCCATGTCGCGCGTCAGCCGCTCGGCGTTTTGCAGCAAGCCTCTGGCGTGCTCCAGCAAGGTTTCTCCGGCAGGGGTGGGCTTCATGCCGTGGCGGTGGCGTTGCAGCAAGGGCGTGCCCATGTCCTCGCTCAACTGCGCCAAACGCTTGCTCAGGGCCGAGGGGACGGTGTGCAACCGCTGTGCGGCTTGCACGATGCTGCCACTGTCGCAGACGGCCACAAAACAGCGCAGGGTGGTGAAGTCTAAAGGGGTCATGAAGGGGTCATGAGATGAAAAGTAAATATCAAAAAAATAGCAAAAAAAGTGAGCTGCTCACGCAAGTAAATAGGGGTTTTTAGCGATTTTCATGCTCAAAAATAGGCCAAAAACCCTAAAAAATGCGCCCGCCAAGCCGTTTCGTAGCCTCAAAAACGGGTTTTTTCTTACCTAAAAAGCTGTTTTTTAGATAATTTGGATCTTTTTTAAATATCAAATGAGCCATATAAGCGGTATTAATTGCGTAAGCAGCTCACTTTTTTTACTATTGTTTTTACTGTCGATTTCAGCTTTGAACGAGGTAGTAAATTGCTGTTTTGGAATTTTATATCGCACAAAATACCAAACAACAAGTCCAATTAGAACTTTACACTGTGCAGCATCACCGCATCAAGCA
>DLPA01000216.1 GCA_002479815.1 bacterium UBA7470
TTGCACAGGGTTTGTGAGATCACAGCTTGCAAGGACTCGGACAGCATGGCGCGTACCATTTCCTTTTCCTCAGCAGGGAATACGTCGATGATACGGTCTATGGTTTTTGCGGCACTAGAGGTGTGCAAGGTACCGAAGACCAAGTGCCCCGTTTCGGCAGCGGTCATGGCGAGGCGTATGGTTTCCAAATCCCGCATCTCACCCACCAGAATGGCATCGGGGTCTTCACGTAGGGCAGACTTCAAAGCAGCGGCAAAGCTCTTGGTGTGTGGGCCGACTTCACGTTGGTTGATGAGGCATTTTTTCGATTCGTGTACGAATTCGATGGGGTCTTCCACAGTCAAAATATGACCATACTCGTTTTCATTCAAATAGTTGACCATCGCCGCCAGCGTGGTGGATTTACCAGAACCTGTCGGGCCTGTCACCAACACCATGCCGCGTGGCTTGAGCGCCAAGTCGGCAAAAATTTTGGGGCAGTTGAGTTGCTCTAGCGTCAGGATTTTGCTGGGAATCGTCCGAAACACCGCGCCACAGCCTCGGTTTTGGTTGAAGGCGTTGACACGAAAGCGCGCCAAGCCCTCAATCTCAAACGAAAAGTCAATCTCGAAAAACTCCTCGTAATGCTTGCGCTGAGAGTCGTTCATGATGTCATACACCATGCTGTGGACTTGCTTATGATCCAGAGGATCGACGTTGATGCGCCGTACATCGCCATGCACTCGAATCATGGGGGGCAGCCCTGCTGACAAGTGCAAGTCCGAGGCTTTATTCTTCACACTAAACGCCAACAATTGCGTGATGTCCATACCAAAGTCCCATTCAATAAAGTTGGATATACCAAAACCGAATCCTGCGCCCAAAATGGTGCTGCTGACAATATTTCGATGCCATTTGAAAGATTATGACGACGATTGAAGAAAATTTTCAGAAAATCCATGCGCGCATCCGTCGCGCGTGTGCATCAGCCCACCGCGATCCACACTCGGTGCGCTTGCTGGCGGTGTCAAAAACCTTTCCAGCCCCTGCCGTCGCAGAGGCCATCGCTGCTGGACAAAGCGCGTTTGGTGAAAACTATGTGCAAGAAGGCATAGCCAAGATCGCCGCTGTCGCTGCCCTCACCACTGCTTCATCACGCCCCGAAACGGCTGTGGAGTGGCACTGCATTGGCCCCTTGCAGACCAATAAAACCCGCCTTGTGGCGACGCATTTTGATTGGGTGCAGTCCATCGACAGGCTGAAAATTGCCCAACGCTTGTCCGAACAACGCCCTGCTCATGCCGCCCCCTTACAGGTCTGCATACAGGTGAATGTGGATGGTGGTGCAAACAAATCCGGTGTCAGCCCCGCCGAACTGCCCGCCTTGGCACAAGCGGTGGCGGCCTTGCCGCGCCTGCGCTTGCGCGGCTTGATGTGCATTCCCGAGCCTCAGGCGGATTTTGCGCTGGCCTGTGGCGTGTTCAAAGAAGCCCAGCGCCTGTTCCATGCCCTGAACCAGCAACAAGGCTTGGCGCTGGACACCTTGTCGATGGGCATGAGCGAGGATTTGGAGGCCGCGATTGCAGGCGGCTCCACCCTGATCCGCATTGGGCGGGCGGTGTTTGGCGACCGTGCCCTCAAAACCGCAGGCTAAAGCACCCCATGCCCGCCTTGATCGTGTACATCATCGGACCTTCTGGCGTAGGCAAGGACAGCTTGCAGCACTGGCTGTTGCGGCATTGGACGGGGCCCGGGCGCTTGCACATCGCCCAACGCACCATCACTCGCCCCACCACGGGCATGGAGGGTCACGAAGCCGTGACGCAAGACGCATTCGCCGCCGCACGCCAAGCGGGGGCGTTCGCCTTGGATTGGGCTGCCAACGGCTTTGATTACGGCATACGCCACCAAGCCTTCGCGCAGGCCACCGCAGACGATGTGCTGCTGGTGAACGGCTCGCGGGCGTATGTGCTGCAAGCCTTGGCACGCTTGCCCGAGTTGGCAATTGTGTCTTTGACGGCGAGCCACGATACCCTGCACCAGCGTTTGCGCGAGCGAGGCCGTGAAACCGAGGCCGATATCGCTGCCCGCACCGCCCGCAGCTTCCACATCGAATTGCCCTCAGGGGTGCGTGTGCTGCACCTGAGCAATGAGGGATGCTTGGCCGAGACGGGTCAAACCGTCCTGTCTTGCTTGCGGCAATGGCGAACGCATACGCCAGCCCAAGCCCAAGCACCAGCCCAAGCGCCGCTTATGTAGTCAGACCCGCCACCAACCAAAGGGCGGTGCCCCACATCATCAGCGCCACCACCCCATCCAGCCAGCGCCACAGGGTGGCCGAGCCTAGGCGCTGTCCCAGCCAAAAGACGGCGACCCCGAAGCCCACAAACCACAGGGTAGAACCCAGCATCGCGCCCAAACCAAATACCGTGTTGCCGGGACTGCCATAAGCCAGCGATGCCGTACCGATCAGCACCGCTGTATCCAACCACGCATGGGGGTTGAGCCACGAAAACGCCAAGGCCGACAGAATGGCTTGCCGACGTGTGCTGGGCACGGCGCTTGGAGTCGCCACTTGCCCAGTCATGTCGGTGCTGGGCTGTGGATGCAAAAAGCGGCGTAACGCCTCCCAACCGTACAGTCCTAAAAAAACAGCGCCTGCACCGACCAGCGCACCTTGCAACTTGTCAGACAAGCCGCCCAATTGCGCCAAACCCCACACACCCAAGGCAATCAAGGCCACGTCTGCGACGATGCACACGCCCACCGTCAGGCCGATGTGCTGGCGCTGCAAACCCATGCGCAACACATGGGCGTTTTGCGGGCCTATCGCCATGATGAGCGACAAGCTCAAAACCATACCCGCCGAAAAAGCCCCACTCCATGAAAAACCGACCCCAGCTAAATTCAAGGCATTCATACATCACCACCATGTCTTTGTTATGAGAACGCCCCCACGAATAGGGGCGCTTTTGAAACTGTGTGCAGTGTGATACGAAAGCCTAAAGAATTAAACTTTATTGAAAATAATTAGATGAAGTAAAAAATAATTTAATTTTTTCCGATCAAGTTCTGTAACAACGGCTACGAAATCTCACGTTGATGTGGTTTCTGACGCAGGCGGATTACAAGCCAGAAAAAAGAAAACCCTCCCCAGCTAGAAGCTGAGGAGGGCAATTCGAAGTGGAACCGTCACTGAAGTGTGATTTACACGTTCAGTCGCACAGGGGATTAATAACCGCCGCGGCCACCGCTGCCGCCATCACGGCGACCGCCCATGTTGCCGTAAGGGCTGCGGAAGCCACCTTCGCTGCCGCCACCGAAGCCGCCTTCACGACGACCACCGCCGCCGAAGCCACCTTCGTCGCGGTCACGACGACCACCACCGAAGCCACCGCCACCGCCCATACCACCTTCAAAGGCTTGATGCCCCATACGGTCATACATGCTGCGCTTTTCGCTATCCGACAAAATTTCATAAGCTTCAGCAGCTTCTTTGAACTTCTCTTCAGCTTCGGCATTATCAGGGTTACGATCTGGATGATATTTCATCGCCAACTTACGGTAGGCTTTTTTAATTTCATCATCACTAGCGGTTTTAGCAACACCTAAAACCTCATAATAATCACGTTTAGCCATGTCTGGCGATGCTCCTCACGGAATTT
>DLPA01000012.1 GCA_002479815.1 bacterium UBA7470
AGTGCCGATGCCGCCGTGGTGCTGGTCGATGCCACCAAACTCAACTGGGCCGACCCCGCCCTCGCCCTGCTGACCCAAACCCGCCGCCACAGCCTGCTGCTGCAACTGCTGCGCGTCCACAGCATCGTCTTTGCCGTCAACAAACTCGACGCGGTGGCCGACCCCGCGCTGGCCTTCCAACACATCCAAGCCGCCTTGCTGCGCTTCACGCAAGACGCGGGCATACGCGCCACCGCCATCGTGCCCATCTCGGCCCTAAAGGGCTGGAACGTGGTGGATATTGACCATGTAAACCCGGGCTGGTGCGGCTACGACGGCCCTACCCTGCTAGAGATTTTGGAGCAACTACCCAACACACCCACCGACACCGACGCAGCCGTCGCCTTCCCCGTGCAGTGGGTGGAGGTATTGACCCCCACGCTGGCCGCTGCGCTGGCTGCGCTGCCCCCCGAGGGGGCTGTTTCTCCTTGGGGCGGCCCGGCGGAGAAACTGGCTTCAAACGCCATACCCCCTGCCACAGGCCAAGGCCGCCGCGTGTTCTGGGGCCGCGTCGCCACGGGGCATTTGCAAGTGGGCAGCGCGGTGCAGATTTTCCCCAGCGGCCAAACCGCCACCGTCGCCCAAGTGCTCGATCACACCCGCCGCCCCCAAGCGGCTGGCCTACGCGCGGGCACGAGTGCAGGCGTGGTGCTGGACAGAGAAGTCGATGTGTCACGCGGCGACTGGATTCTGGCCGCCCCCGTGCCCGCCCAAGTCAGCGATGACGATTTCGACACCCCCAGCAGCGTCTCGCCCTACCCCAGCCAGCGCGAGCTGCGTGCCACCGTCGCATGGATGGACGACGAAGCCCTCGTGGCGGGCCGCGTCTATTGGGCGCTGCACGCCCACCGCTGGGTGAAAGCCAAAGTCAAGCGCGTGGTGCATCGCTTGGACATCCACACCCTCGCCGAAGAAGAGGCCACCACCCTCCCCCCCAACGCCATCGGCCACATCGAACTGCTGCTGCAAGAACCCTTGCCCACCGTCCCCTTCACCCAATCCCGCGTCCTAGGCGCACTGATCTTGGTGGACACCGCCAGCCACAAGACTTCAGGCGCGGTGCTGGTGAATTGAGTTGGGATTGCCAAAAAATATAGTAAAAAATGTGAGCTGCTTACGCAAGTAATACCTAATCTACAGCCGTTTTAATTCTTAAAAGTCGGCTAAAAATCTCAAAAAATCACCTAAAAACCCGTTTTTCTGACCAGAAAACGGGTTTTTTGTCGTCTGGAACCCCATTTTTGGTATAAAAACGACTGATTTTGAGATTGAAATAGGCTGAAAGCTTGGTATTAAATGCGTGAGCAGCTCACTTTTTTACTATGGTTTTTGGTATCATAAGTCGAATCCCGCGAAGGGGAATGTCTCGCATCGACTGCGATGCTGCTAAGAGTGAGCCAGCCTCAATTCCCCTCTGTGGAGGGGTGGCAGGCGCAGCCTGACGGGGTGGTTACCACTAAACCCCAAGACGTTAGGCTGGGGTGATGTGGACGTGGGTGCAACCACTGCCCAAGGTTTCAAACTCGATGTGAACGGGCAAGCCTTGCGCAATGGTGTGCGCTTGTGTGCGGGTGTGGGGGCTCAGGTGCGTGCAGGTGTAGCGGGCGGCTTGACCGCTGCGCCAAACGGCGACCGCCAGCGGCAGCATCCATTGATCGGCCAGATGCTCGCCCAGTGCGCCGCTGCTGCGCTGGTAGTGGGCGACCTGTTGGGCGACCCGACGGGCCACGGTTTCGGCGCTGCGCCGCTGGCTGCCGAGTTCTTGAAACACCTCGGTGACGTGTTCGTAGGCCAGCACGGCGGTCAAGGCGTTGCCCGGCCCCGGGTCGGCCTTGCCATCCATCAGGCGCAAAGTCTTGTCCGGCCCGATCTCCTTGGGCCAGCCCAAGCAGTCGCTGAGGGTGTGCAGCTCGCGCACGGGTATGTCTTGTTTCAGATGAGGGGCCACCACCTCCGCCCACATGGCTTGCAAAGCGCCGCGTTCACACACATCAAAAGGCACAAGTCTGGACGAGGGTGTGAGCCGCACTTCAACGCAGCCCCCACCCGCTGGCATAAAGCCGCGACGCTGCAATTGCAAGTCCAGCCCAATTCCCAAACGCCGCAGCAAAGGCGCGTAGCTGTAGGCCACGGCCTCAAACGGCGGCGCAAGCGGGTTGTGCGTGCCGCCCTCCAGCACGAGGGTGCAAGGCGCATCGGCCAGCATCAGCGCGGGCAAGACGGTTTGCAGCACCAAAAGACTGCTGCCCGCCCCGGGGATATGGAAATGATGATCGCCTGCTTGTAGCGACGCGCTGGGTACAAAATGCAGTTGCGTCGAACCTATCTCAGCCCCTTGTGCCTGCCCGCCACTGACGGCCATCGCCGCCTTCACACAAGTCAAATGCTGGCGCATCAGCCCGGGCTTGGGGCGCTTGGCGCGGATGCGCTCGATCTGCAAAGGCCGTTGGGTCAGGAGCGACAAAGCCAAGCCAGTACGCAAAATCTGCCCCCCACCTTCGCCTTCAGAGCCATCCAACACAATGGGGTCGGCGGCGGGTGTGCGTGATCGTTGGGTGTTCATGGGTGATTGTCCTTTCACCCCTTCACACACACCAC
>DLPA01000049.1:0-15989 GCA_002479815.1 bacterium UBA7470
AACAAGACCGACCTGGCCCCGCACGTAGGCGCCAACCTCGAGATCATGGAAAGCGACACCAAGCGCATGCGCCCCACGCGCCCTTTCGTGATGACCAACCTGAAGACCCAGTCCGGCCTTCAGGACGTCATTGGTTTCATCGAAACCAAGGGCCTGCTCAAGGCCGCCTGAGCGGGCCTTCTGCGGCGTCGGCCTTCGGCCAGCACAGGGTCACGGTCAGCCCGGGGCCCTCGCTGAAGCGCCAGTCGCCACCATGAAGGTCAAGCACCCGGCGCACGATGGACAAGCCCAGCCCCGTGCCAGGGCGGCCCTCGGCGGTTTCGCTGCGCGCGAAGCGTTGTCCCAGCAATGGCCTCAGGTCGTCTGGGATCCCTGCCCCTTGGTCGGACACCGACACCTCCACGTACCCACCACTGGCCTGCACGCGCACGGCGATCTCAGAGCCTTCCGGCGCATGCCTCACCGCGTTGTGGACCACGTTGCGCAAGGCCGTGCGCACCCACAGGGCTTGACCGGCCACCCGGGCATCGCCTGCCATCACATCCAGCGCCACCACCAACCGCCTGGCATGCGCGGCCTCGAACTCATCGGCCATGACCTCCCGCGTGAGTTGCACCAGGTCCACATCGTCTGACCAGCCAGGAATCGGCACTTCGCGGCCGCTGTGGTGGTCCAGCCGCGCCAGCAGCATCAGCTGCTCGGTCAGGTCGGTGGCTCGGCGCAATGCCTGGCTGGCCCGCTCCAGGGCGTGCTGACGCTCTGCATCGTCTATCGCGCCACGGGCCACCTCCAGTTGGGCGGCCACACCGGCCAGCGGCGTGCGCAGTTCGTGCGAGGCATCTGCAGTGAAGCGCTGCTCTCGGTTCAAGGCGCCCTGCAGGCGCTCCATCAGCGCATTGACTTCCTCCACCATGGGCACCACATCGCGTGGCACATTGCCCAGCGCAATGGGCGAGAGGTCATGCCCCGCACGGCGGCTGACTGACTGCACCACCACACGCAAAGGGGCCAAGGCCCGAGACACGACCCACCACATCAAGGGCCACAAGGCGGTGGCCGTCAGCACCAGGGGCAAGGCGAGGCCCACACCCATGGCCAGGGCCAGCTCCTCACGCTCCTGCAATGACATGCTGACGGCCAGCCAACGCTGGCGTTCCGGCTGGTGAATCCACTGCACGCGGTGGGCCTCTCTCACCGAAGGAAGGTCTATGGCAAAGCCTCCGTCAGGCATCGGGCGCTCGGCAAAGCTCAGCGAGGGCGCCTCGGGGCTGCGGTAGAGCAAACCACCGCCCTCGCCCCATACCATCACGCCGAAATCGAGGTGGTCGCCCAATGCAGCCGCAGACTCCTGGGCCCGATGGATGTAGGCCATCACCTCGGCGGTGGAAAGATCCAGCAGCGGCCTGACCACATCGCGCATCTGTGCATCCTGGATCTCGTCGAGCTCGTGAAGCACCGACCAGTAAGCCACCGAACCGATCAAAGCCCACAGAGGCAAGACCATCACCAGCAGTGTGCGCGTCAGACGCCAGCGCAAGGTGCTCATGTCAGGCCTTGTCGGGGTTGAGCACGTAGCCCACCCCGCGGATGGTTCGGATCCAGTCTGGGCCCAGCTTGCGCCGCAGGTGGTGGATGTGTACCTCGATGGCATTGCTGTCCAAACTTTCGTTAAAGCCGTACAGCGCCGCTTCTAGCCGGCTGCGGTCCAACACTTGGCCTTTGGCGTGCAGCAAGGTGAGCAAGAGGCTGAATTCACGCGCCCCCAACGCCACGGGCTGCCCCTGCAACGTGACGCTGTGGGTGGCGGGATCGACCGACAAAGCGCCGTATTCGATCAAAGGGCTGGCACGACCCGCCGCACGGCGCAGCGCCGCCCGCAAACGCGCCATCAGCTCCTGAACGTCAAAGGGTTTGACGAGGTAGTCGTCCGCCCCCGTGTCTAGGCCGCTGATGCGATCGGGCACGGCATCGCGGGCGGTCATGATGAGGATGGGGGTATTGGGGTGTGGATACGTGCTGCTGTGGGCGTTGTGGGCATGGCGGGTCGTTTGCTGGCGCACACGCCGCAGGAGGGCGAGGCCGTCGCCATCGGGCAGCCCCAAGTCGAGCAAGACTGCATCAAACGGCTCGACGCTCAAGGCCGACCACGCTTGGCTCAAATGGGGCGCAAGATCCACCGCGCAGCCTTCTTGCTTGAGTGCCACAGCCAAGCCGCTGGCAATATCAGGGTCGTCTTCAACGATCAAGACCCGCATCTCACAACCCCCAGCCCAAACCCAGTCGCAAAGGCAGATACACCGCCATGCCCAGCACAATCATGCCCAGCACGCCTTTGCGCCAAAAAAACCACGCGGCACCCGCCGCCACCGCAAACAAGCGTGGGTCTTGCCATGTGTCGATCAATTGGCCTTGGGTCATCACCACTTCAGGAATGACCACCGCCCCCAACGCGGCAATGGGGGCGTACTGCAAGCCGCGTTGCGCCCAATGCGGCAGCGTCCACGGCTCATCCGACAAAAAGAACAAGCAGCGTGTGAGCACCGTGACACCGGCCAGCAGCACCAAGGTCAGCAGCGTCCACGCATCGGTCACGCCCCATTCAGCCATGTGAGGACTCCTTGCGAGTGGCTTCGCGTTGGGCATCCAACACCAAGGCCAGCACCACAGCGACGGCAATCGCCACGACGATGTTGAGTTTTAAGGGCAGCGCATAGGCCACGACAGCCGCCGCACCCGCAATGCCCATCGACAAGACCCGCAAGGGGGAGCTTGCCAAGGACAGCATCACGCCCATCAAGGCCAAAATGCCGGCGAAGCTCAGGCCCCAGTGCAAGGGAATGCTGTGCGCCAAGGCGATGCCCAATAAGCTCGCGCTCATCCATGCCACGTAGTTCACGCCACAGTTGCCCATCAAATAGGCTTGCTGTGCGGTCAGTTCGGTGGCAGGGGTGTCGCCATCGGGGTGATGAGGGTAGCGTTTGGCAAAAAAGACGTAGCTCAGGTCGGCGGTCAAATAGCCGGTGATGAGCCGCTCGCGCAGCGGCAGGTGCATGACGTAGGGCCTCAGGTGCGCCGAGAACACCACGAAACGCAAATTCACACAAAAAGCGGTCGTCAAAATCACCCACAAGGGCGCTTGCGCAGCGATCAACGGAATGGCAGCGAGTTGGGCGCTGCCCGCAAACACCAGCAGCGTCATCACCACGGCTTCGATGGTGCTCATGCCCGATTTCACCATCGCCACGCCCGTCATCAGCCCCCAAGCGGCAATGCCAGTCGCGACGCTGGCTAAGTCGCGCACCCCGTGCATGAATTCGGGGTGCTGTCGGTAAGTGGTACGCCAGAACAAAGCTCAATCCCCTCGTGCATTGCCTAATACCTCGCCCAACACATCGCCCACTTGCACCGCATTGCCGCGCAAGAAGTCGGCCACCGGCAAGCGTTTGCCGCCTGAACGCTGGACTTCGGTCAAGACCAGCACGCCGTCGCCCGTTTGTACCCCTATGCCTTGGCTGTTGATGAATAAAATAGTACCCTGACGCTTTTCATTCAAGCGTAAGCAGCTCTCATTTTTGTGATCATCCAGATGGGCAGCCCAAATTTTCAGGGGCGCTTGTTGCCAAGTGGTGCTCAGGCCCGGAAAAGGATCGAAGGCGCGGGCACGTCGTGCCAGACTCAGCGCCGAGTCGCTCCAGCGGAGGGCGCTTTCGGCTTTGTCGATTTTGTGGGCGTAGCAAATACCATCGCTAGGCTGTGGGGTGCGCGTCAGCCCGCCACAGGCAGCCAGCTCTAGGGCCTCGACGATCAAACGGCCGCCCAACGCGGCCAAACGGTCGTGCAAACGGGCGGTGGTGTCGCTGTCTTGAATGGGCAGGCGTTCGATGAGCAACATATCGCCCGTGTCCAGCCCCGCATCCATTTGCATGATGGTGATGCCCGTTTCGGCATCGCCCGCTTCAATGGCGCGATGAATGGGGGCAGCCCCGCGCCAACGTGGCAGCAGCGAGGCATGGATGTTCAAACACCCCCAACACGGCAAATCCAGCACCCATTGCGGCAAGATCAAGCCATAGGCGGCGACCACCAGCACATCAGGCGCGGCGGCTTCTAGGGTGGCCTTGGCGCGGGCGGCTTCGTCGGGGTATTTCCCATCCAGCCGCAAGCTGTGTGGCTGGGCGACGGCGATCCCATGCGCCTGCGCCCATTGTTTGACGGGCGAGGCTTGCAGTTTCATGCCTCGCCCGGCGGGGCGGTCGGGTTGGGTGAACACCACGGGAATGTCAAATCCTGCGGCATGAAGTTGCGCCAAGGCGACTTGTGCAAATTCAGGCGTGCCCGCAAAGGCCACGCGCGGTGGGGTGGGCAATGCAGTCAATCAAAAGCCTCGCTTTTTTTCATCTTGCAGCTCGCGTTCTTCTTTCAAGAGCTTGGTTTTGATGCGGTTGCGTTTGAGTGGGGAGAGATACTCGACGAAGACTTTGCCCATCAAATGATCCATTTCATGCTGAATGCACACCGCCAGCAAGTCATCGGCCTCAATGACTTGGACTTGGCCGTGGCGGTCCAGCGCCTCGACACGCACGGCCACCGAGCGTTCGACACCATCGTAAATGCCGGGCACGGACAGGCAGCCCTCATCGCCTTTTTGCCGCTCAGGACTGGCCCATGTCAGCGTGGGGTTGATGAGCACCAAAGGTTCATTGCGCGCCTCGCTGACATCAATGACGATGATGCGTTGATGCACATCGACTTGGGTGGCTGCCAAACCGATGCCTTTGGCTGCGTACATGGTGTCGAACATGTCATCAATCAGGGGTTGTAGGGACGCATCGACCTGTGACACGGGACGGGCCACTTGGTGAAGGCGAGGATCGGGGAAGCGCAAAATAGGCAGTACAGCCATAAATAAGAAAGACAAAAAAAACAACGAAGATGCCGATTTTCCCCAGTTTTTCTGTCGCTGTCTGTCGCACGGGGTGTTTGGGGGGCTAGAAGTCGTGGGCAACGGGAAATGAATCAGGTATTCTCGCCCTGTGGCATATTGCGCAAAATGGTCGGTTGATCATTGAAGTTGCTGCTATTCTTGTAGGCCTCGTCCCGTCGTACACCGTAACACCATGAGCCAGTCTGACGTTTCTTCTGATTTTTACTTGACCACTCGCCTTCGTAGGTGGAGTCTGCCTGTGTGGGTCAGCGGTGCAGTGGCTTTGGTGGTGTGGGGGACTGCACATACGGCGTCTGCACAACCTGTGACGCCCCAACAACAAGCCCAAGCGCAAGCCACCGCAGCGCAGTTGACGCAAGCGGTCAGCACCTCAGCGCAGGCCGGCGTAAGCCTTGCCGACTTGGCCCCTGATGCTCCCAGCCGTTACACCGTCAAAGCCGGAGATACTTTGTGGAGTTTGGCCAGCCTGTTCCTGCGCACGCCCTGGCGCTGGCCTGAGTTATGGGGCATGAACAAGAACCAGATTCGCAACCCGCATCGCATTTATCCTGGTCAAGTGTTGGTGTTGGAGACCAGCGATGGCCGAGCGCGATTAGGCTACGAAGGGGGCATCCCAACCGTCAAGGTATCTCCTCGTGTGCGGGTAGAGGCGTTATCGGAAGCCGCGATCCCCCCCATCCCCCTCAACGTCATTCGCCCCTTCTTGATTGAGGCGTTGATCGTCGAGGAAAAATCATTCGCAATCGCCCCTCGCATCGTGGCAGCCCAAGAGGGGCGGGTGCTTTTGAGCAAAGGGGATCGTGCCTATGCCCGTTCGCTGTATGGCATTCGCGGTGGGGAAGATGGTTTGACCATGAACGAAGGAGACCCCTTGCGGTTTGGTGTCTTCCGCAACGCCACTCCCTTGAAAGACCCAACGTCTGGAGAGGTGTTGGGGTTTGATGCGCAGTATGTAGGACGTGCCGTCTTGGTGCGCCCCGAACGTCTAGAGGTCGTTGCACCTCCCAAGCGGCAATATTGGTGGTCCAAATTCTGGGAACCAGCCTCTGCAGCAGACGGTACCGAAGTTTTTGAACTTCCGCCTGGAGAGATTGCAGATGCCGATCTTCCATCCGGTGAAGATGCCGTCCATGCCAACACCAAAGATGTACGTGCGGGTGACGAAAATCTTTGGTTGAGAGCGTCCCCCAGCAGCACAGAGCGCACGTACGTGCAATTGCATCCAGCGACAATGAACATTGTGGCGACCAAAGAAGAAATTCGACCCGGCGATCGGCTGGTGGCCGAAGCGACTGAGGATGTATTGACGTTTGTCCCCCACATCCCAGAAAAGCCCCAAGAGGGGCAGATCGTGCGTGTGTATGGCAATACCGTGGTCTATGCTGGACAAAATCAAGTCGTCATCCTCAATCGAGGCGAAAAAGACGGCTTGGTCCCTGGTCATGTCCTCCAAGTCTGGACCGATGGCTCTCTTGTGCAAGACAAAACCGACCCCAAACGCCCTTTTGTTCGATTGCCCAAAGAGCGCAACGGACTGATGATGGTCTTCCGTACATTTGAGCACCTGTCATACGCTTTGGTCTTGCAAATTACTGATGGCGTCAAGGCGGGAGATCGTTTCACCTCGCCCTAAGGGGGGTGAATGTCGCGCCTTCCTGGTCATCCGACAGCAAGATGAATCCACAGACAGACCTGCCCGCAGACCTATTGGCGTGGGTGCGGCTCTCGTCCACATCGGGCATCGGCCCTGTTACCGCACGGCGCTTGCTGGGGACGTTTGGCCCGCCTGAACAGCTCTGGAGGCAGAGTGATGCCCATTTGCGGCAAGTCCTCAGTCACAAGCAACTTCAATCCCTACGTCAACTCCCAGATGAATGGGCGTTGCGATGCACACAACTGGCGCAGTGGCTTGCCGTTGATGCTCGCAGAGGCATTTGTACGCTGGCAGATGCACAGTATCCTGCCGAATTGCTTGAACAAGCCGACCCGCCCTTGTTGCTCTATTGGCAGGGGAATGTGGATTTACTTCGTCATCCGCATCGCTTGTCTGTGGTGGGAAGCCGTCACCCCACCCCTCAGGGCGCAGGTAATGCGCGTGACTTTGCACGAACCCTGGGGCAGACAGGCTTTTGCATCGTGTCGGGGTTGGCTTTGGGCGTGGACGGTGCAGCGCATGAGGGCGCTCTTGAGGCGAATGCGCCCACGATTGCGGTGGTAGGTACCGGACTCGATCGGGTATACCCCGCTCTGCACAAGGACCTGGCACACCGAATTGCGGCCAGTGGTCTGTTGATCAGCGAGTTTTCGCTCGGAACGCCACCCACACCTGGCAACTTTCCCAAACGCAATCGAATGATCGCGGGCTTGAGTCAAGGTACCTTGGTGGTTGAGGCGACCTTGGCTTCTGGGTCGTTGATTACCGCAAGAATGGCAGCCGATTTCGGGCGAGAGGTGTTTGCGATTCCAGGTTCGATACATGCGCCACAAGCAAAGGGCTGTCATGCCTTGATACGGGAGGGAGCCCAACTGGTCGAGACTGCGCAGCACATTTTAGAAGAGCTTCGCCTCACCCCGGTGACCACAGTACCTTCTCAAACGATGTCTGTATCACCATATAAGACAGCGCCACACACGGCAGCACCAGAAAAGCGTGCGCCATCTCAAAACGAACAACACATTCAAACAGCACATCCGCTGTTCTTGCACCTGCAGCACGACCCTGTGAGTTTTGACAGCCTACAAGCACGCACAGGCTTGGAAACTGCGGCATTGCAAGCCGAACTGCTGAATTTAGAGCTGGACGGGCACATCAGCCGGCTGCCAGGCGGGATGTTTCAGCGGCTTTTTTGTGCGTAAGACGACGCCTTTTAGTTCAGCAAGCGTTCAGGATTTGCATCAATTTTCTCTAAGGCTGCCCGAGTGGCACGCATGGTCAATGGCTCTTCTTCTATGGGCGTGAGTAAGCCTGCTTGCAAATAAGAAGCCACGCGGACCGCATGAATCAAAAAATACCGTTGCGCCGTGCTGGTAAAGAGATACAACTGCCCGCGCTGACTGCGCCAAGCCAATTGCACTTGCGCCACATGGCTGTTGTGATCCAACGTGTACCAACTGCCCAGTTGCAATTGTGTTGCCCAGACCCGCATATGGTCGGAGGGCGGTGTACCCCCTGCTGAAATGACTTCGATGTTCGAGGCATCGACACCAATAATCATTTCAATGCTGTCCTGGTCCAGCTCCAAATCACTTGTACCGTTTGAGGGCAAGAATTTTTCCAGGTCAGACATATGGCGTGTGATGTGCTGCAGCTGCTCTGGTGCAATACTTTCTGTTTTTGCCATGAAAGCTTGCGACAACACATTGCTTAACACCTTGATGTGCTGCTCTTGTGTGTCTGTCACCAAACCCAGCAGACTCATGCCCTTTCGCAAACGCTTCAACAAGCTGGGAAGTTGGGCAATCACTTTTGATCGTTCCTGCCGATTGGGCTTGGCGCTTGCCGCCCACAGCAAATCCACCGCCACCAGCTTCAGGTCGGATGTTTCCTCATGCTTAGGGCCGTGCTTGACCGTGGCAACAGCCAATACTTCTGCCCATACCTTGAAGAAAAAATCGCGAATATCGTCGTGCACGGTCATGGTGTCGAGTTGTTTGCGCAGCTCGATGGTGAACTGAACGGTCAACGTCTCTTTCTGCTCGACTTGCTGTGCAATCGTCACCAATTCGTTGGCCGAGCCTGAGGTTTGTAAGTGCTTAGAAAGAAATTTTTCAAACTCATTAAATGAAAGTTCAAAGACCCGACGACCGGTTTCTGGGTATTGCTCAATTACCTGCACGATACGGCGAATTTCACTTTCCAGAGCCGGAGCAGTGACCTGGCTGGCATCTGGTGAAAAACCCAACGCACATGAACCCATTCTGTCGATCAAGCGGCGAGCAGGGTGGTGTTGCGAGCTGAAAAAGTCAGGCTCTGCCAAGGCCAGTCGCAAGACGGGTACCTGCAATCGTGCAAACCACACGCGCAAGCTGGGAGGGAGTCTGTCTTCATTCAAGATGCTCTGAAACATCAAGGCGACGATCTCAATAGTGGCTTTTTCAGAAGGCGTTTCTGCAGCCTTCTTCAGCTCTGCGCTGTTTTGTTGTAATTCCGTCAGCGCTTGCTCAACCGGAATGACGACATCAATTGCCTGCGATTCCACTCCAGCGGCGTTGCTGCCAGTGATGGCTTCTCCTGCAAGGGCCTTTTCCAGTTGCGCCATTCGTTCGGCTGGCGTGAGAACGGGGCCAGTGGCCTTGTGTCGTGCAGGCAACCGTGGCTGTAACAACAACTGTAACGCTGGTGTGGCCCGAGTTGGAGGTGCATGGGTGCCCACTGATCCTGAGTGCCCCGATGATGAGGGGGCAAAGTTCACACCACCACGGCTGGCCAATACATTCATCAGCCGCCCCATGATTTCTTGTGCCTGCCCTTTGGCGCGTCCCCACATATCTGAGTTGACGCCGCCATAACCAACAGGATACCCTTCTGAGCGGCTCTCTCCCATCACGGGCCCCCCAGCTTGGCTTACAGAGAAGCCGCCGTGCCCTGAGGCGTGCTGTCCAAATGCACCTTGCTGCGAGCTGGGACCTTGGGCACTTCCTCCAACGGCAGCCATTCCACCGGCCGCACCTGCCGATGGCTTACGAACCAGTGGTTTCGTTGGAATGACAGGCAATACTCCTTGATGGATCAAGAATCGATTGGTTTCCTCATAAGCGGCTTTCAGTACGGCCGTTAAATTTTTGTGCAGTGTGACCTGCAGCATCTGCCATTCTTCTCGTCCCAGTTGCGCGTGTACCCACTCGTCAACAAGCAACCTAGCAACCGATTCAGGACGGGTGATCTCTTGTGCCGATAACTCATCAGCACGGTCGGCGTAGACCAAACGGGTTTTAAGGTCGGTCCACTCTTGTCCGATTTTGTCTTGAACGCTTAAGGCCAGTTTGGACGCCAGCAATTGATCCTCGACCGCCTCTGTCGGCAACAGTTCTAAGCGACCAGGAACGGTATGGCTCAACAGGGGGGCACTGCTTGGTACAGGACGCTGATTCAAGCGCTGTTGCAACGCGGCCCGAACCCCATCGACCCACATTCGCCCCCCTTTGTCTAAGGCAATTTGGGTATCTCTGGCGGATTGCACTTCACGGGCCGTGTAGGCTTGATCGAGCAGCTCTATGGCTCGCTCTTTCAAGGCGTGCGTCACGCTGGGTAACCCACTTCCCAATTGCGCACAGAATCGCTGACGGGCGAGTTGCGTCACAGCAGCAGGAGTCGTCGGTACAGGTGCCACGATACGAAAGAGTGTGTTCAATAAAAATGGACAGTCAAACAGTGGCCCCATGGTTGGGGTCGTCAGGGTTGCCTTCTTTCTTATCTCGAATCAGGTCTTCTCGTTTGATGCCCAGCCACATGGCAATGGCGGCCGCAACGAAAATAGAGGAGTAAATACCGAACAAAATACCGATGGTCAAAGCCAGCGCAAAGTAAAACAGGGTAGGTCCACCGAACAACAGCATCGACAGCACCATGATTTGCGTTGAACCATGCGTGATGATGGTACGACTGATGGTTGATGTAATCGAGTGGTCGATGACTTGAATGGGGGACATCTTGCGTTGTTTGCGAAAGGTTTCACGAATGCGGTCAAATACCACCACCGATTCGTTGACCGAGTAACCCAACACGGCCAACACAGCCGCCAAGACGGGCAGAGAGAACTCCCACTGGAAAAAGGCGAAAAACCCCAAAATGATGATCACATCGTGCAAGTTGGCAATGATGGCAGAGACAGCATACTTCCATTCAAACCGAAACGCCAAATAAATCATGATGCCAACGATCACCAAAGCCAAAGCGGTCAAGCCGTCTTGTGCCAGCTCTTTGCCCACCTGAGGGCCGACAAACTCGGTTCGACGCAGTTCCACTTCACTGTTTGCCGCTTTCAATGTGGTCATGACGCTTTCGGTTTGCTGTCCTGAAGTCTGCCCAGCCAAGGGGGGCAAACGCATCATGACATCGCGGGACGTACCAAAATTTTGTACCTGCACATCGTGATAACCTAATTTGCCTACGGCATCTCGAATTTGGCCCAAATCAGCGGCTTGCTGGTAAGACACTTCAATGACGGTGCCGCCTGTGAACTCCACAGAAAGGTTAAGACCTCGGTAAAACAAGAAAAACACGGCCGCTAAAAACGTAATGAGGGAAATCGCATTCAGCACTAACGCGTGCTTCATGAATGGGATGTCTTTGCGGATTCTGAAAAATTCCATGACAACAGTCCTTATTGTTCTAGTCGTTACTCTTTAACCGCAGGTGCCGAAGATCCATCGGCTCGCCATACCGTACCGATAGAAACGCTTTTGAGCTTTTTCTGCCGTCCGTACCACAGGTTCACCAAACCACGCGAGAACAAGACAGCAGAGAACATGGAGGTCAGAATACCCAAGCAATGGACAACCGCGAAACCCCTGACGGGGCCAGAGCCGAAAAGCAGCAGGGCAATGCCTGCAATGAGGGTGGTGACGTTGGAGTCCAAAATCGTGTCCCATGCACGGTCATAGCCCGCATGAATGGCTGCTTGGGGAGACAAGCCATTGCGCAATTCGTCACGCACACGTTCATTGATCAGCACGTTCGCATCAATCGCCATCCCCAGCGCCAAGGCCATTGCTGCCATACCGGGCAAGGTCAACGTGGCCTGAAGCATGGACAGTACGGCCACCAAAAGCACCAAGTTGAAACCCAAAGCAATGCTAGAGAACACACCAAACATCATGTAGTACACGCACATGAAGGCCACAATGACCAAAAAGCCCCACAACACGCTGTTGAAACCCTTGTCGATGTTCTCTTTGCCAAGGCTGGGGCCAATGGTGCGTTCTTCGACGATGTCCATGGGGGCGGCTAACGAGCCAGCCCGCAACAGCAACGCCGTATCTGTCGCTTCTACAGTGGTCATTCGACCTGAAATTTGAACACGTCCGCCACCAATCTCACCGCGAATCACGGGGGCAGTTACGACTTCGCCTTTGCCTTTTTCAAACAGCAGAATTGCCATGCGCTTACCCACATTCTCACGAGTGACATCGCGGAAAATACGTGCGCCTTTGGCATCCAAGGTGAGATGTACAGCGGCCTCTTGCGTTTGGTTGTCAAACCCAGCTTGCGCATCGGTCAGGTTTTCGCCCGTCAAGACGACTTGGCGCTTGGTGATGACGGCTTGGCCGTTGCGGTCTAAATGCCGCTCGGAACCGAACGGCACGGGGCCGGTTCCCATTTCTGCCGCACGACCCTCTGAGCTTTCATCGACCATGCGCAATTCAAGCGTTGCCGTGCGCCCCAAAATGTCTTTCGCCTTGGCGGTGTCTTGCACACCAGGCAATTGCACCACAATGCGATCTGTGCCCTGTTGCTGGATGACGGGTTCAGCAACACCCAGCTCATTGATACGGTTGTGCAGGGTGGTGATGTTTTGCTTTAATGCCTGCTCTTGCACTTTGCGGGCTGTTTCTGGTTTGGGGCTGATGAACAAGCGAATCTCCCCCGCTTCTTGGTTGGCGGTGGCTACCAAATCGGGAAATTGGTCTTGTATCAAATTTTGTGCCGCTTGCAGTGTGCTGGCATCGCGCAGTTTTAATTCCAGCCGCTGCCCATTGCGTGTGACTCCACCATGACGGATGTTTTTGTCACGCAAGGCCAAGCGTAAATCGCTGGCATACACGTCAGCCTTCTTGGTCAGTGCGCCCTGCATATCGACTTGGAGCAAAAAATGCACACCTCCCCGCAAGTCCAGCCCCAGATACATAGGCGAAGCGTGCAAGGCTTGCAACCACGCGGGTGTGCGAGGCACCAGATTCAAAGCGATGATGTGGGAAGGGTTGTTGGGGTCTGCGTTAAAGGCCTTTTCCAACACGTCACGCGCCTTGAGTTGCGCATCCTCATCTTCAAATCGTGCTTTGATGGAGTGACCCTCCAATTGCAAACCCGCTATGGTCAGAGCGGCTGCCTTTAATGCGTCCTCTGCTTTGCTGACTGTGGTCGCATCAAGTTTCGTGGTGGGTTTGATGGCAGATACCTGCACCGCAGGTGCTTCTCCATACAAATTGGGAAGGCTATAAATAGTGCCTATCAGTAGCACAACCAGAATGGTGATGTACTTCCACAGGGGGTAGCGGTTCATTGGGGAAGGGCCTGAGACAAAGCGATAGGAATAGGGGAACAGAGACAGCAAAGGCGGCCACAGTGTCTGGCCTGATGCCAGTCGCTGCGCCGCCCAAATGGACTCCAGAAACTTACTTCATGGTACCTTTGGGTAAGACTTTGACAACAGAGGCACGCTCAAATTGCACCTCTACGCCATTGGCGATTTCGACGTCGAGGTAGGTGTCACCCAAGCGTGTGATTTTGCCCAACATTCCACTGGCCAAGACCACTTCGTCGCCCTTACCCAGGGCTTCAATCATGGATTTATGATCCTTGGCTTTTTTCATTTGAGGACGAATCATCACAAAATACAGCACGACGAACATCAGCACCATTGGCAGTAAGCTCATCAAGGTGCTGGGCTGCTCGGCAGCCGCTGCGGTTTGTGCAAAAGCGGAAGAAATCAACACGAAACACTCCAGTTAAGTCATAGGCTAAATTGAACTTAGCCCAAATCTGACCGATTGTAGTGTGCGGAAAACAGATCTGTATTCAGACTTTTGCTGATAGTGCCTTCCAAGTTGTCCGTTGTTGTTTCCACTGGGGCAACACCGCACGGGCGTTGCGCTCTTTGACGTGACCAAACCCCTTGATGCCCTCTGGCAAGCGCAGCAATGCCAAGGCTTGGGACTGGTTGTCCGCCGTCAGCCGCGCCAGCACCTCGTCGATGGTGGCTTGGTAGTCGGCGATGAGTTGGCGCTCCATGCGACGCTCTTCGGTACGGCCGAATATATCCCACGCCGTGCCGCGTAAAAACTTCAATTTTTTCAAAAGTTTGAATGCCGAGCACATCCAAGGGCCATAGGCTTGCTTGACCAGTTCTCCACGGTTGTTTTTCTTCGCCAGCAGGGGGGGCGCAAGGTGATGTTGCACCGCAAAGCCCGGCTCAAACTGCGCATTCAGTTTGGCTTCAAAATCAGCATCCAGATGCAGACGAGCCACTTCATACTCGTCTTTGTAGGCCATCAGTTTGAACAAGACGCGTGCCACGGTATCGGTCAGGCTGGTGCGCCCCAATCGGCTTTCTGCCACCTGCACTTTTTCGACCCATTGTTGATAGCTTTGTGCGTAAGCCGCATCTTGATAATCCGTTAAGAATGCGACACGCCGTGCCACCACGTCGCTCAGGGGCGCTTTGCGGTGCAGGGTGATGGTGGCCTCGGGCGTGAGCAGCCGTTGCACAGCCACAGGGTCATATGCCGCCAGTCGGCCCCACGCAAATGCGGTTTTGTTCGCTTCTACCGCCACCGCATTGAGTTCGATGGCGCGCATCAACGAGGCCAAGCGCAGCGGAATCCACCCCCGCTGCCACGCATAGCCTAAGAGCATGGGGTTGATGTAGAGGGTATCGCCCAGCAGGGTGCGGGCCATGGCCTCGGCATTGAACAGGCCCAAATCGTGTGCCGCAATGCTTTGTGAAATGGTGGCGACGCACGCATCCGCTGGGTTTTCCCAGTTGCCGTTTTTCACAAATGCGGCAGTCGGTGTGCTGCTGCTGTTCAAAGCGACGTGCGTGCGCCCTTCCCGCATCCGCAACAGGGTTTCTTTGCCGGCAGTGACGAGGGGGTCGCAGCCCAAAATCAAATCCGCCGCCGCCATGCTGACGCGAGTGGTGCAGATGCTGTGTTGGTCGGGCGCGATGAAGATGTGGCTCCACGTCGCGCCGCCTTTTTGCGCCAAGCCTGCCGCGTCTTGCGTGACGATGCCCTTGCCTTCCAAGTGCGCTGCCATGCCCAGCAGTTGCCCGATGGTGATGACTCCCGTGCCACCCACGCCCGCCACGACGATGCCCCAAGGTTGCGTCAACTCAACACCATTGGGTTCAGGCAGATCGGTGCGAGGGCTGGGCTGTGGGCGGTCTGAGGCGGCTTGTTTCTTCTTGGCTTGACCTTTGACCGTGACAAAGCTGGGACAAAAACCATTGACGCAGCTCGCATCTTTGTTGCAAGTGCTTTGGTTGATGGTGCGTTTGCGCCCGAACTCGGTTTCCAAAGGCTCAATCGACAAGCAATTGCTTTGCACGCCACAATCGCCGCAGCCTTCGCACACCGCCTCGTTGATGAGCACGGTGGTCGTGGGTGCAGCCATCGTGCCGCGTTTGCGGCGACGGCGTTTTTCGGTGGCACAGGTTTGGTCGTAAATGATGACGGTCGTGCCTTTGATCTCGCGGAACTCGCGCTGGATGCGATCCAATTCATCGCGGTGGTGAATGGCAATGCCGGTGGGCAAGCCTTGCACCTGCGCGTATTTCTCGGGTTCGTCGGTGACGATGGTGATTTTTTGTGCGCCCTCGGCCCGCATGCTTTGGGCGATTTGCACCACGCTGTGTCCTTCGGGGCGCTCGCCGACTTGTTGGCCGCCCGTCATGGCGACGGCATCGTTGTACAAAATTTTGTAAGTGATGTTCACGCCGGCGGCAATGCTTTGGCGCACCGCCAGCAGCCCGCTGTGGAAGTACGTGCCATCGCCCAAATTGGCAAAGACGTGCTGCTCGTTGGAAAACGGCTGCTGCCCCACCCAAGGCACGCCCTCGCCGCCCATTTGCGTAAAGCCGTAGGTGGAACGATCCATCCAAATGCTCATGAAATGGCAACCGATGCCCGCCATGGCCCGCGAGCCTTCGGGGACTTTGGTGCTGGTGTTGTGCGGGCAGCCCGAGCAAAACCACGGTTGGCGCTCGGCCCCGCTGGACACGGTGAGCGTCTGCATGGCGCGTTCTTTGCCTTCCAGCACGCTCAAATGCGCGTTCATGCGGGCGGCCACTTCCTCGGGTACGCCCATTTTTTGCAGGCGCTGCGC
>DLPA01000049.1:16123-16881 GCA_002479815.1 bacterium UBA7470
CCGGAAAAGTCGCCTTCGACTTCGTTGAATTTGCCGATGACGTTGGGCCGCACGTCCGAGCGCCAGTTGTACAACTCCTCTTTGAGCTGGTATTCGATGACTTGGCGCTTTTCTTCGACCACCAAAATCTCGCGCAAGCCGGTGGCAAATTCACGGGTGGTTTGTGCTTCCAAAGGCCAGACCACGGCTACTTTGTGCAAGCGCAGTCCTATGGCTTGGCAGGTGGTCTCATCCAATCCTAAATCTTGTAGCGCCTGCCGCGTGTCGTTGTAAGCTTTACCGCTGGCAATGATGCCAAATCTGTCGTCTTTGCCGCCGTTGGCTCCTTCGATGACGTTGTGGTTCAAGCGGTTGGCGCGTATGTAGGCCAAGGCCGCATACCACTTGTGATCCATCAGCCGCGCTTCTTGCTCTAAGGCCGTGTCGGGCCAGCGAATGTGCAAACCGCCCTGCGGCATGGGAAAGTCAGGCAAGACGATGCGTACCCGCTCGGGGTCGATCATCACCGTGGCGCTGGACTCTACGATTTCTTGTATGGTTTTCATGCCCGCCCATACGCCTGCAAAGCGGCTCATGGCAAAGGCGTGCAGGCCCAAATCCAAAATGTCTTGCACATGGGTCGGGAAAAACACGGGTAAGCCACAAGCTTTGAAAATGTGGTCGCTTTGGTGTGCGGCGGTCGAGCTTTTGGCGACGTGATCGTCCCCCGCCACCGCAATCACCCCCCCCCACGGGGTCGTGCCCGCCATGTTCGCGTG
>DLPA01000052.1:0-4629 GCA_002479815.1 bacterium UBA7470
TGCTCTACCAACTGAGCTACCGAGCCAATCCGCGCATTATACACAGAAAAATCACCTTGGCCCCAACACATCCACGCAATCGGTGATGATGCCGTCCGTACCCAAGTCGATCAGCTCTTGCGCGGCGTGGGCATTGTTCACGGTATAGCTCAAACAACGCATCCCCGCCCCATGAACGGCTTGCACGGCAGCCGCATCCCATAAGGTGTATTTGCAGACGATGGCGGCACAGGCAAGCTCTTGCGCCACCTCCAGCCAGCCATGCCACAACGTATCCAGCAACAAGCCTCGGGGGATGTGAGGCGCTTGCCTTTGCGCTGCGGCCAGGCTTTCAGGCCGAAATGAGGTCAGCAGCGGTGGCGTGCGCGACGCAGGCCACAGCGCCAGCACCGCTTGCGCCACCGCCGCCCCCGTCTCCGCCTCCAAACCCGGCGTGGGTTTGATTTCTATATTGAGCAATAAGTCATTCGCTTGCACATAACGCGCAATGGCGGCCAGCGTCGGCAAAGGCTCGCCCGCATACGCCGATGAGTGCCACGACCCGGCATCCCATTGACTTAAACAGCCCCATGTCTGGTCTGCGGCACGTCCTGATCCGTTCGTGGTGCGTTCTAGCGTCGTGTCATGTAGCAAAAAACAGACAGCATCGGCACTGAGCTTGACATCACACTCAAACATCTGAAAACCATGACCAGCTCCTAATTTAAAAGCACTCAAGGTATTTTCTGGCGCAAGCAAGCCTGCACCACGATGAGCAATCCAAAAGGGATAAGACCAAGCCGTTTGGGAAAAAATTGAATCAGACACAAGACACTCCAAAAGACAATAAGGCTGTCTAAAAAAACAGACCTCTTTATCGACAAACCCGATAAAAACACTTATTTCAACTGATTTTTTTGCTCTTATTTTCGGAAAAACTTCTGAAGAAATTATGCTCTCTTTTTAATGCCATAGCACAAAAAAGACTTCGGTTCTTGGGCGTGAAAAATATCATGCAACACTACGGGTAGTGTCTGGAATAATGGGCAAACACTAGATATAGTGTTGCTTTGAATCCAAAGATGCGTAAAGTTTCACGCGATGCGGTGTCAAACTTAAACCTTACACCGCTGCAAAACATATCAAATAATGTAGCAACCATGACTCTGACTTACCTCCCCGAATCTGGATCGACCGACACAGGACATACGACCTCTGCCGCGCCTTCACGCTCCGCTAGTCGCACGGCCATGAGCCACTATCAAATCATCCGCCGTAACGGAGCAGTCGTTCCTTTCGAGGCCAACAAAATCGCCATCGCCATGATGAAAGCCTTTTTGGCGGTGCATGGCACGCAAGGCGCAGCCTCAGCCAGTGTGCGTGAAACGGTGGAGGAACTGACGCAAAGCGTGTCTCGCGCCCTGATGCGCTCACGCCCCAGCGGAGGCACTTTCCATATTGAAGACGTGCAAGACCATGTGGAGTTGGCGCTGATGCGTGGGGGCTACCACGAAGTCGCCCGTGCATACGTGCTCTACCGCGAACGCCATGCCCAAGAGCGTGCGCGTAAAGGCGAAACCCCTGCGGCAGCGCCCGCCTTGCACGTCACCGATGCGCGTGGCGAAAAAATACCCTTGGATTTGGACGTATTGAGCCAGCGCATCCATGCCGCCTGTGCCGGTCTGTCCAACGACGTGCAAGCACAGCCCATCGTCAACGAAACCCTGCGCAACCTCTACGATGGCGTACCTTTGATTGAAGTGCATAAGGCGGCGATTCTGGCCGCGCGGACGCTGATCGAGAAAGACCCCGATTACACCTATGCCACCGCCCGCCTCTTGCTGCACACGATTGCATCTGAAGTGCTGGGAACTGAAGTCGGCTTGTCCGAATTGGCGACCCAATACGCCGATTACTTTCCCCGCTTCATCAAACAAGGCATAGAGCACGAATTGCTGGATGAGCGCCTAGGCCAATACGATTTGGCCCGCTTGGGTGCAGCCTTGAAGCCCGAACGCGATCTGCAGTTTGACTATCTGGGCCTGCAAACGCTGTATGACCGCTACTTCCTACACGTTCGCAAAACACGCATCGAGCTGCCCCAAGCCTTCTTCATGCGCGTGGCAATGGGTTTGGCTTTAGACGAAATCGACCGTGAAAGCAAGGCCATCGCGTTCTATGAAGTCTTGTCCAGCTTTGACTTCATGAGCAGCACGCCCACCTTGTTCAACTCAGGGACACGTCGCTCGCAACTCTCAAGTTGCTACCTCACCACCGTGCCCGACGATTTGGACGGTATTTACGAAGCCATCAAAGAAAACGCCTTGCTGTCTAAGTTTGCTGGCGGCTTGGGCAACGACTGGAGTCGCGTTCGCGCCCTGGGCAGCCACATCAAAGGCACAAACGGCGAATCGCAAGGCGTCGTGCCCTTCTTAAAAGTCGTGAACGACACCGCCGTCGCGGTGAACCAGGGGGGCAAACGCAAGGGCGCGGTGTGTGCGTATCTGGAAACATGGCATTTGGACATTGAAGAGTTTTTGGAGCTGCGCAAAAACACAGGCGACGACCGTCGTCGCACCCACGACATGAACACCGCGAACTGGATTCCCGACCTGTTCATGAAGCGGGTGATGGAGCGTGGCGAGTGGACCTTGTTCTCGCCTTCGGACACGCCAGATTTGCACGACCTCTACGGCACGGCCTTTGCAAAAGCCTATACCGCTTACGAAGAAAAAGCCGCGCGTGGCGACATCAAGCACCACAAAAAAGTGCCCGCCACCGACCTGTGGCGCAAGATGCTGTCCATGCTCTTTGAAACCGGCCACCCTTGGATCACCTTCAAAGACCCCTGCAACATCCGCAGCCCACAGCAACACGTTGGCGTAGTGCATTCGTCTAATCTCTGTACCGAAATTACCTTGAACACCAACGACCAAGAAATCGCGGTGTGCAACCTTGGGTCGGTGAACCTGCACCGTCACATCGTCAATGGGCAGTTGGATCATGCCAAGTTGCAGCGCACGGTCAGCACTGCCATGCGGATGTTGGACAACGTGATCGACATCAATTACTACGCGGTGAAAAAAGCACGCGACTCCAACTTGCGCCACCGTCCTGTAGGGCTGGGCTTGATGGGCTTCCAAGATGCCTTGTACGAATTGCGTATTCCCTACGCCAGCGCCGAAGCCGTGGCGTTTGCCGATCAGTCGATGGAAGCCATTTGCTACTACGCCTATTGGGCTTCCAGCGACTTGGCTGTCGAGCGGGGTCGCTACTCCACCTACAAAGGCTCTTTGTGGGACAAAGGCGTGCTGCCCTTGGACACCTTGGAGCTGCTGGCGGCCGAGCGCGGCGGTTACGTCGAGGCCGACCGTTCTGCCACGTTGGACTGGGATGCTTTGCGCCAAAAAATCGCCCGCGACGGGATGCGCAACTCCAACTGCATCGCCATCGCGCCCACCGCCACCATCTCCAACATCATCGGGGTCGATGCGTCGATTGAACCCTCGTTTGGCAACCTCTCGGTCAAGTCCAACCTCTCGGGCGAGTTCACCGTGGTCAACGCCTATTTGGTGCGCGACTTGAAACGTCTGGGCCTGTGGGATGACGTGATGGTCATGGACTTGAAACACTTCGACGGCTCGCTGCGCTCCATCGACCGCGTGCCTGAAGAGGTCAAAGCCCTGTACGCCACCGCGTTTGAAATTGAAACCCAATGGCTGGTGGAAGCGGCTGCGCGTCGCCAAAAATGGATCGATCAAGCCCAAAGCCTGAACATCTACATGGCAGGTGCGTCCGGTAAAAAGCTGGATGAAACCTACAAACTGGCGTGGTTGCGTGGCCTCAAAACCACTTACTACCTCCGCACCATGGCGGCGACGCACGCCGAAAAATCCACAGGCCGCGCCGGACAAATGAACGCCGTGCAATCTGCGCCCGCTGCCGCCGCCGCAGCCTCCATCCCTGCCGCACAGGAAGCCGACGCGGCCCCCGCCACCGACATCAAATTTTGCTCACTCGACGATCCGGGCTGCGAAGCCTGCCAGTGAGTTTTACAAAGGACACCATCATGCTGACTTGGGACGATGAAGACACCCCCGTGGTAGCCCAAACACCTGCTACACCCGCCACCCCTGCTGCTGCCTCTACGGGGGCGACGGCGGTCAAATCTGTACTGCCCCCCGTGCCGACTTTACAGCCCCTGGCTGCCACTGCGCCCGCTGCGCCTGCCGTTGCTGTCGTGGCGACTGCCTCAGGCGCAGCGGAACGTGAGCGTCGGGTGAACATGGCCGATAAGCGCATCATCAACGGTCAAACCGACGTGAACCAGCTTGTGCCCTTTAAGTACAAATGGGCTTGGGAAAAGTACCTGGCGACTTGTGCCAACCACTGGATGCCGCAAGAAGTCAATATGAACCGCGACATCGCCCTCTGGAAAGACCCCAAGGGTTTGACCGAGGACGAGCGGCGCATCATCAAACGCAATTTGGGCTTTTTCGTCACTGCCGACTCCTTGGCTGCCAACAACATCGTGTTGGGAACCTACCGCCACATCACCGCGCCGGAGTGCCGCCAGTTTTTGCTGCGCCAAGCGTTTGAAGAAGCCATCCACACCCACGCGTACCAATACATCGTGGAGTCGCTGGGCCT
>DLPA01000052.1:4654-4967 GCA_002479815.1 bacterium UBA7470
AGTACATCGTCGAATCGCTGGGCTTGGACGAAGGCGAGATTTTCAACGCCTACCACGAAGTGTCTGCCATCCGCGCCAAAGACGAGTTTTTGATCCCGTTCATCGACGCGATCATGGATCCCAACTTCCACACTGGCACGCCAGAAACCGATCAAACCCTGCTGAAATCCATCATCGTGTTCGCGTGTTTGATGGAAGGGCTGTTCTTCTACGTGGGCTTTACGCAGATTTTGGCCTTGGGCCGTCAAAACAAAATGACGGGCGCCGCCGAGCAATACCAATACATCTTGCGCGACGAGTCCATGCACTGCAA
>DLPA01000052.1:5011-6094 GCA_002479815.1 bacterium UBA7470
TCCATGCACTGCAACTTCGGCATTGATTTGATCAACCAAATCAAGCTAGAGAACCCGCACTTGTGGACGAATGCCTTCAAAGCCGAGATCAAAGAGCTGTTCTTGAAAGCTGTGGATTTGGAGTACCAATACGCCGAAGACACCATGCCCCGTGGCGTGTTGGGCCTGAATGCGTCCATGTTCAAAGGCTATTTGCGCTATATCGCCAACCGCCGTGCCATGCAAATCGGCTTAGAGGCGCTGTTCCCGAACGAGGAAAACCCCTTCCCGTGGATGAGCGAAATGATCGACTTGAAGAAAGAGCGCAACTTCTTCGAAACCCGCGTCATTGAGTACCAATCGGGCGGCGCATTGTCTTGGGATTGAACTGGAACTGTTTTGTGCGTGTCCCGCCTTTTGCACGCACAAGCAGTCGCTTTGGGCCATCCGGCAAAGCTGTACAGACACACAGGGACGCATTTTTAGAGATGTATCCCTTTTTTTATGCGTTTTACCTTTGCCACGCTGACAAACACAGGCCAGGACTGTCACAATGGCTGGCTGTTGAGTCTGCTGTATTTGTGTCTGCATTTGTCTCGGTTTTACTGATTTTGGAAGCCTTCGCGCATCATGGTCACTGCATCCCCTAAAGCTGGTGCTGCTAAAAAAGCACCGCCCAAAGCGCCCTCATCTACCCCTGATGTAGCCTCCCCCACAGCGGCTGTAAGCTCAGACAGCACCAGCCGTTCGCGCCGGACTACAAACGCCACCAAAGCAAGCGCCTCATCGGTTGCAGCGCCAGCCTCAGTGCCCGCGCCCAGCCCGAGCAAGCCCAGTACTCGCAGCCGCAAAGCAAGCTCAGCGGAAGTGACCCCATCGCCTGCCAAAGCTGCGCCCAGCGTCAAAGCCAAACCAGTCGCCACGGTCAAGCCCAGCGCCAAACCTGCCGTGCCTGCACCTGCACCGAAAGCCCCTCCCCCACCGCCCCCCGCACCGGCTGCGAAAACCACCATCAGCAGTCAAGCCCCGTGGCCCTTTCCTTTGAGCAGCAAACCCTAGACCAGTCGCCCTGAGCACCCTAGGTGGTCAATAGGCTCATAAAAA
>DLPA01000052.1:6225-8467 GCA_002479815.1 bacterium UBA7470
AAATGGCCTTCAGTACGACAAACATCAGTGGGGAACACCTAAAAAAGTCTGTATCGGGCTATTTTTTTGGGTTTTTTGACTTTATTTTCAAATCAAAATCAACCACAGTGCCCGATTTGCTTGCGTGAGCAGCTCACTTTTTCTGCTACTCTTTTAACGAACACCAACCCGCCCGTTGTTCGATCCACTCGCCCGCTTGCAGCAACAAGTCCTCGCGGAAACGGCCCGCCACCAGTTGTACCCCTGTCGGCAAGCCCGCCGATATGCCTGTGGGCACGGACAAGCCCGGCAGCCCCAGCAAAGCCGTCGCCAGCAGCGGGCTTTGTGCCGCCAGCATGCTGCGCATGCGCTCGGGCGAGCGGGTGTCTTCGTCGATGGGGAATTGAATCTCCCAACTGTTGGGCATCAGCAGCAGCGGGTAGGTGTCAAACAACTGCGCCCAATCGCGGGCAATGCTGAAGCGGCGGGCCAAGCCTTGCAGGTACTCGTCACGGCTCCAGTCGGGGCAGTCGTGCAAATAGTGCCGCAGCGCCGCTTGCACGCTCGCATCGCCCAACTGCGCGATAGCGGGCACGCCACCGCGCCGCAAGTCGTTGAACACCAGTTGCCACCACAGGGTGCTGGCTTCCTCGAAATGCGGTGGCGCGACTTCCTCCACCACACAGCCCGCATCGCTCAACCACGCCGCCGCTTGCTCTAAGGCGCAGCGCACACTCGGGTGGATGGGGTAAGACGGATGCTGTTTGAACAAGGCCACCCGCATCGGCCCGGCAGTACGGGGAAAGCTCAAGGGCGCAGGCACCCATTGCGGATCGGACGCGCAGCCTTGCGCCATCACCGCCAGCGCCAGCCGTGCATCGGCCACGGTGCGCGTCAAGGGGCCTTGTACCGACATTTGTTGATTGCTGATGACGCGCAAGGGCGCACTGGCTTTGTACGAAGGCACGCGCCCCACCGTCGTTCGCAAACCCACCACACCACACGCCCATGCGGGGTAGCGGATGGAGCCGCCGTAGTCATTGCCATGCGCCAGCGGCCCCATGCCCATCGCCACCGCCGCCGCCGCGCCCCCGCTGGAGCCGCCGGGCGTGACACGCGCGTCAAACGGGTTGAGCGTGCGCCCATGCAGGTCGTTGTCGGTGAACCAGCGCAGCGAAAACGCGGGCGTGTTGCTGCGCCCCACCACAATCGCCCCCGCGTGCCGCAGCGACGCGACCAAGGGCGAATCGTGCTCGGCGATCAAACCCCGTTGGGCGACGATGCCGTCGGTTGTGGCATAGCCCGCCGTATCGACATTGACCTTGATGGTGACAGGCACGCCATGCAGCGGCCCCAAGACGTGGCCTTGGGCTTGCGCGGCATCGGCCGCATCGGCAGCGGCCAAGGCTTGCAGATGATGCACATCGGTCAGCGCGTTGACGTAGGGGTTGGTCTGGTCGATGCGATCCAGCACGCTGCGCACCACCTCACGCGCCGAACACGCCCGTTGTGCAATCAGCGTCGCCAGCTCCGTCGCCGAGCAGCGCCACAGTTCAGCATGACTCATAGGCCTGCCGCCTCACTGCGCTTGTAAGTTGATGGACTTGGCAATCGCCTTGAACATCGCCACCTCATCGGTATGGGATTTGGCGGCCTCCTCTAAGGTCAGCGGCTTGGACACATCAGCCCCTTGCGCTTGCAAGGCCGAGCGCACATCGGCATCGCCCAAAGTCGCGCCCAAGGCCTTGTTCAGCGCCCGCACCACCGCTTCGGGCGTGCTGCTGGGCACGTAGTAGCCCGTACCGATGGTGTAGTGGAAGCCCTTGAGCGCCTTGCCCTCATCGACACTGCCGACATCAGGAATCAAGGCTTGACGCTGTGCCGACAGCGCGGTGATGAATTTCACCTTGCCCTGCTTCGCCATTTCGACGTGCGGAGCGCCATACACCGAAATGAACATATCCACCTGCCCGCCCAACAAATCTTGCAGGATGGGGCCGCCGCCTTTGTAGGGCACATGCAGCATCTGCGTGCCTAAGGTCTTCGCCATTTGCTCGCCCAGCAGGTGATAAAACGACCCGATGCCCACGCTGGCGTAGGTGATGGGCTTGCCTTCTTTTGCCATTTTGACGGCATAGGCCGCCAACTCATCGGCATTGTTGGCGGGCAAATCTTTGCGGGCGATGATGGCGATGGGGAAGATGGCGATTTTTTGCACCATCCGAAAATCCTCAGGCTTGTACTTGACCGATGACATCGCCAA
>DLPA01000052.1:8601-14108 GCA_002479815.1 bacterium UBA7470
GCAGGCGCATTCAGCACCTTTTGCGCCGCAATCGACCCACCTGCACCGCCCAAGTTTTCGATGATGACGGGCTGCCCCAACTCTTTCGCCAAAGGACTATTGATCTTGCGAGCAATCACGTCCGACACACCACCGGGCGGATAAGGCACCATCAAATTCACAGGCTTAGACGGAAAGGTCTGCGCCACCGCACCGACCGTCCCCACCAAAGCCACCGCACCCAAGACTCGACGCGCCCATGTCGCTACACTTTGCGCAAAACTTTGCATATCAGTCTCCTAAAAAATTAAAACCAGCACCAAAGATGAAACAAAGTGCATATTAGGCAGGCGCAACCCGCTTCACAAGGCTATTTTTTGTGGGCATGATGAAGCTTGGTTGTCATCCCTCACGGCCTCAACACAAACTCATGAACCTCAGACTCCACCAGCTGCGCGCCTTAACGGGCGTGGTCGAACACGGCAGCATTCGCGCTGCGGCTCGCCATTTGTACGTCTCTCAAGCCGCCTTGACCAAGGCGCTGCGCGAGTTGGAGGACGACGCGGGCGTGGCTCTGTTGGTGCGCAGTGCGCGGGGCGTGCAGCTCACCGCCGAAGGCCAACGCCTGCTGGCGCGGGCGCGTTTGGTGGTGCGACAACTGGACTTGGCCGAGCAAGAGCTGGCCCAAGCACAACACAGCGCCCACGGCCCGGTGCATATCGCCCTGACACCGTTTTTAACGCTCACCCACCTCGGCCCCTTGGTACAGGCGTTTCGCCAGCGTTACCCCCACGTCCCCTTAGAGCTGATGGAAGGCTTGGCCTCACGCGCCCTGCCGCGCCTGCGAGATGGCTCGCTGGACTGGGCCGCCGTGGTCGATGTGGGCGACTTGCCGCTGAGTGAATTTCACAGCCAAGTGCTGGGGCGCATTGAGCAGCACATCGTCGTGCGCCAAGGGCATCCGCTGGCACAAAGGCCAGACATCGCGGGCTTGACCGCGTTGGAATGGGTGCAGTCTGGCCCCAGCGATGGCCGACGCGGGCAACGGGTGCAGCAGATGTTCATCCAACAAGGACTGCCACCCCCGCAGCGCGTGCTGCACTGCGATGCCTTGGCCGCCTTGAGCCTCTTGCGCAGCACCGACGTGGCCGGTGTCGTCCCCGCCCCACTGCTGGCCCAACCCGAAGGCCGCGACTTGGTGCCCCTGCACGTCCCCAAGCTGCATCTCCCCCACTTCACCCTCGTCCTGCTGTCCCAACCCGACGTCCCCCTCACCGCCCCCGCCGCCTATTTGGCCGATTGCTTGGTGCGGGAGTTATAAGATCAACGGCCTTTATCAACTTCGATCAACTCAGCAAGGACAGGATATGACTGGTGGTGACTTTTATGCGCTCTCTGATGCACTCTTGCAAAAAATGGAAGATGCCAGCAACGGAGAACCGAATGAGGAGGGGCGGATCGACGATTTGTATGAAGACTGCCTGATGCCGTTTCTGGATGGAAACGTCCCGAACGAGCCACGTGAGGTGTTTTCCGATCAGGAATGGCACTGGTATCCCTTGACCGTGCTCTTGCGCCAAGAAGAGGCTTGCGGTGTCAACCTCGGGCTGGGCGAGGAGATGATCGGCTACTCGTTTTCGTATGAAGTCCCCGACATTGCCCAAGCCTTGAGCGAACTCACCCCCGACGAAATTCGCCGTCGTTATGACGCGCACATCGACGAGATGAACGATGCCCCCATCGAAGAATTGATCGCACTCATCCAAGGCGTGACCGCGTTTTACCAACGCGCCGCCACCAACGGCCACGCCGTGCTGTTTCGCGTGACTTGACTTGATCGCGTGACTTCAAGCCCGTTGCCCCGCCTATCACGCCCCCAATCGCAATAACTCGTCTAAGCGCAGCACGATCCAATCGGCTTCTTGGGGGGTGAAGGTGTCGCCTTGATGCAGGCCACGGCGCAAGGTGGCGATCACGTCTGAGGCGGTGATGCCTAAGCGGTGCATTTGGGTGTGTGCGGTGTCGATGAGCAGTTGGGCCATGTCCTCGCACAGCTCGTAACGCTGGGCGATCTCAGTGGCACTGGCAGAAGGCTTGTGTTTGCCCGGCTCTATGAATAGTGCGATGAACGAGGGGGGAATATGGACTTGGCTGTCGGGGTTCATGGGGCCATGAGGCGATCAAAGACAGAACGATCACACGCCATCAAAGACGGCGTGAAGCTAATTTTTGGCGCGATTCGGTCAAGCGGGCTTGCAGATAGTCGCCATACAGTTCGGGCACGGCGACCCCTACCAGCCGCTCGGCCAGTTCTTCTCCGTTGGGGCCGAAGAAAAACACGGTGGGTGCGAGTTTGGCTTTGAGGGCTTGCGACCATGCGCGGGGCGTGGTCGTGCTGCTGAAGTCTTCAAACGTGCCCGTTTGATCCCTGATGTTGATTTGCACCGCCGCCACTTCGCCCGTACGAGTCATGGGGCCGAGGTAGGCGTTGCGAACCAAATCGCAGTAGGGGCAAGACGGAATGGTGGTCATCACGACCAAGGGCTGCCCTTTTTGCGCGGCTTTAACCGCAGACAAGCGCAAGGATGAGGCACTGGGTAGAGTACTTTTGGCGGGAAGAGATGCGACATCGGCCATGCGTGGCTCCTGATTCCTGATTCGGTTTAAACAATGCCTTGCTGGTGCAGCGCGTCGATGCGCTCGGGCGACCAGCCCAAGACTTCTTGCAAGACTTCGGCGGTGTGTTGCCCGAGCAAGGGCGGCGGGCGTACCGTACACACGGGCGTGGCACTGAGCTTTAAGGGGCTGGCGACCAGTTGCACGTCGGGCGCGTGGGGGTGTTGCCAGTGCTGCACCATGTCCCGCGCTTGGATGTGCGGATCGGCAAACACTTCGGCCAAGTTGTTGATGGGGCCGCAGGGGACTTTGGCCTGTTCCAACGCACTCAACCAATCGGCCTTGGCGCGGGTTTTGAGCACGGCTTCGAGCATGGGAACGAGCACGGCGCGGTGGCGCACGCGGTCTTGATTGAGTTTGAAGCGTGCGTCTTGCGCCCATTCGGGATGGCCGGCGACTTGGCAAAAGCGTTGGAATTGCCCATCGTTGCCCACCGCCAGAATGAGGTGTTGCGCTTGGTCTTCCTCGTTCGGAGCAACCTCGAACACTTGGTAGGGCACGATGTTGACGTGGGCGTTGCCTGCCCGCCCGGGCACGCGCTGGGCAAACTGCCCATGCACCAAATAGTTCGCGCCCAGATTCGCCAGCATCGCCACTTGGGTGTCCAGCAGCGCCATGTCGATGTGCTGGCCTTGGCCGCTGTGTTCGGCGTGACGCAAAGCGGCCAGTATCGCCACCGTCGCATACAGGCCGGTGAACAAATCGGCCACCGCCACGCCCACTTTTTGCGGGCCACCGCCGGGCAAGTCGTCGCGCTCGCCCGTGACGCTCATCAGCCCGCCCATGCCTTGAATGGCGTAGTCGTAGCCCGCGCGTTCGCGGTAGGGGCCGGTTTGCCCAAAGCCGGTGATGGAGCAATAGACCAGCTTGGGATTGATGGCCTGCAAGCTGGCAAAGTCCAGCCCGTAGCGGGCCATGTCGCCGACTTTGAAGTTTTCGACCATGACATCGCAGTGCCTTGCCAGCTCGCGGATCAGGGCTTGGCCTTCGGGGTGGGCCAAGTCGCACGTCACTGAGCGTTTGTTGCGATTCGCGCCCAGATAGTAGGCGGCCTCGGCGGTGTCTTCCCCGTCTGGGGTTTGCAGGAACGGCGGCCCCCAGCCTCGGGTGTCGTCGCCCGTACCGGGGCGTTCGATTTTGATGACATCGGCCCCTAAGTCGGCCAAGGTTTGAGTGGCCCACGGGCCAGCCAAGACGCGGGACAAGTCCAGTACCCGCACGCCTTGCAAGGCGGTGGGCGATAAAGCGGCCAGCGCCGCAGAAGAGGAGGAGGATGAAGCGTGCATCCCGCTATTGTGCGTTTGCGCTGTGGCTTTGTCTGTGTCTTACGTTACGAATCACAAAAACAATAGTATTTTTTGTGAGCTTCTTACGCAGTATTTATAAGCACTTCAAGCCATTTCATCATTAAAAATGTCTGTATTTTTCTATTTTTTGACCTCAAACTGGCCGACAAACAGCTTTTGGGGCTTGTGTTCAGGCCATTGGAGCCTGTTTTTTGCACTTTTAAGGTCATTTTGAAGAACAAAATCAGCCAAAATCCCGTATTTAATTGCGTAAGCAGCTCACTTTTTTTGCTATCGTTTTAGACAATCATCTACCCCCTCATGCCCTGCCACAGACACCAGCGACGGCGCTGCGGGGTGTTTGGTCAGAAAATACGTGACGACTCAACCGTTTTATATGTCTTCTCCCCCTCAAACATCATGTGGTTTTCTTTGCAATCGCTTTATCGTTGGCCCTTGGTTTTGGTGAGCCTGTGGGCCGCGACCGCGTGCAGCCCGACCTACAACTGGCGCAGCGTCCAACTGGAGGGGTTGAGGGTATCAGCCCTCTGGCCCTGCAAACCCACTCGCGCCGAGCGCCCTGTGCCGCTAGAAGGGCAGACGCTGCAACTCAAAATGCTCAGTTGCGACGCGGGCGGGCATACCTTTGCGTGGGGGGCCATGCAGTTGCCTGCGGGCGTGGACAGCGCCGCGCTGGCACAAGCGTGGCAGCAAGCCAGTCTCAGCAGTTTAAAAGCCAAAGCAGAACAGGCCCGTGTGTGGCGTCCCGCCATCCGTGGTGACCTCAAGGCCAGCGGGTGGCAAGCGTCAGGGGTACGGCACGACGGTGAAGCCATCACCGCCCATGCCGTGGTGCTGCACGTTCGCAACGAGTTGCACCAACTGGTCATCTATGGCCAACCCAGTGCCGCACTCGTGAACACTTGGGTGGAGGGCATCGAAGCAAAATAAGAAGGCAACTGGCCTCAGACTTGATCGCTCCGACCCGATAATGCCCCCATGATTGGTGTTCTTGTTATTGCCCACGCTCCTTTAGCCTCGGCCTTACGCGCTGGCGCACTGCACGTCTTTCCTGATGCAGCGTCTGCCATCATGGCCTTGGATGTTCAACCCAACGACGCCCCCGAGGACACTTATGAACAAGCTCGTACCCTGCTGCACCGCTTTGGCACGCAGCCCGTGCTGGTGATGGCCGATATTTTTGGGGCGACGCCTTGCAATATCGCACAACGCCTGACCGATGGCCATCAGGTACGTCTGGTGACTGGCATTAATTTGCCCATGTTGGTGCGGGTGGTCAACTACCGCCACGAGTCGCTGGACGCACTCGTCTCGCGTGCCATGGCAGGGGGAACGCAGGGCATCATCTCTCCAGCCGCCACCGCCCCTCAAAACCAAATGCGCCGTTCTCATCATGATCAAAACCACCACGACCATCAGCAATAAACTGGGCTTGCACGCACGGGCCTCCGCCAAACTCACCAAACTGGCTGGCGGTTTTCCGTGTGAAGTGTGGATCAGCAAGGGCAGTCGCCGCGTCAATGCCAAAAGCATCATGGGCGTGAT
>DLPA01000052.1:14162-19017 GCA_002479815.1 bacterium UBA7470
ATGGGCGTGATGATGCTGGCCGCGGGCATCGGCTCAGTCGTCGAACTTGAAACCCATGGCACGGATGAGCAAGCCGCGATGGATGCGTTGCTGGCCCTGATTGCGGACAAGTTTGGAGAAGGCGAATGAGCTTTTGCGTGCACGGCATTCCCGTCTCACGCGGGGTTGCGTTTGGTCGGGCGGTTTTGATTGCCTCCAGTCGCGTCGATGTCGCGCACTATTTCATTGAAGCCGATCAAATCAACGCTGAAATCAGCCGTGTGCGCCATGCCCGCAACGAGGTGATGGCTGAAATCAGCAGGGTGCAGCAGCAATTGCAAGAGTTGCCCGGGCGTGAAGCCCACGTCGAGTTGGCTGCCTTGTTGGATGTGCATCTGATGATGCTGCAAGACGAGCAAATGGCCGACGGGGTGAAATACTGGATCGTCGAGCGGCACTACAACGCCGAATGGGCGTTGACGTCTCACTTGGAAGTGGTGGCTCGCCAGTTTGACGAGATGGAAGACCCCTATCTGCGGGAGCGCAAAGCCGACTTAGAGCAAGTGGTCGAGCGTTTGTTGCGTGTGATGCGCGGTGTGGCCTCGCCCGTGGCACACCCACCATCGCCCACACGCAAAGAGCAATTTGAGTGGGCCGGGGATGAGTCGATTGAGGTGCCCCTGATTTTGGTGGCCCACGACTTGTCGCCTGCCGATATGCTGCAATTCAAGCAAAGTGTGTTCGCAGGTTTTGTCACCGATGTCGGGGGCAAAACCTCGCACACCGCCATCGTTGCGCGCAGCATGGACATTCCCGCCGTGGTCGGGGCACGGGCAGCCAGCACCATCATCCAGCAAGACGATTGGATCGTGATTGATGGCAACGAGGGCGTGGTCATTGTGGACCCCTCGCCGATCATCTTGGCCGAGTATGCACACGAGCAGCGCCAGCTGGAGGTGGAGCGCAGCCGCCTTCACCGTTTGCGCAATACCCCCGCCGTGACGTTAGACGGACAAGCCATCGAGCTGCACGTCAACATCGAACAAGCCTCGGACTGTGCCGCCGCGTTGAAGGTGGGGGCCATGGGGGTGGGCCTGTTTCGGAGTGAGTTTTTATTCATGGGACGCAAAGGACAACTGCCCAATGAAGAAGAACAGTACCGCGCCTACTGCGCCGCCGTGACAGGGATGCAGGGCTTGCCTGTCACCATCCGCACGATTGATGTGGGGGCAGACAAGCCGCTGAACCGCAACGCCCGCCACGCCGACGATCATTTGAACCCAGCCTTGGGGTTGCGTGCGATTCGCTGGAGTTTGGCTGAACCCGCGATGTTTTTGACACAGCTCAGGGCCATTTTGCGGGCCTCCGCTCATGGGCCTGTGCGTCTGTTGATTCCCATGCTGACCCATGTGCGAGAAATACGCCAAACACTGGCCCTGATTGATAAGGCCAAAGGGCAACTCAACGCCAAGGGGCAAGAGTACGGCCAAGTCGCAGTCGGCGCGATGATCGAAGTACCCGCTGCCGCGCTGATGGTGGATGTGTTTTTACGATATTTCGACTTTTTGTCCGTCGGCACCAATGATCTGATTCAATACACCTTGGCCATTGACCGCGTGGACGAGTCTGTGGCTCATCTGTATGACCCCATGCACCCTGCCGTGCTCGAGCTCATGGCCCGCACCATTGCCGCAGGTCATGCACACGGCAAAAGCGTCAGTGTGTGCGGAGAGTTGGCAGGGGATGTCAGCATGACCCGCCTTTTGCTGGGCTTGGGTCTGCGCAGCTTTTCGATGCACCCCTCCCACCTACTCACCGTCAAGCAACAAATTTTGCGTGCCGATACCTGCAAGCTGAAAGTGCTGGCGCAGCAAACACTGGCATCAGAAGACCCCGTGCCCCTTCGTTGACCTGGGGGAGATGCCCACAAGTCACCCTGTATACAGCTCAATCATGGATTGGGCGATGGCATCGTTTTTTCACGCGGCATGAACATCAATTCACCACACGGGCAACCGTTGACGACGCAACACTTGCCTGAGGGCGGGCCAATTGGGTTCCAACGCTCCCACCAAGCGCCAAAAATCTGGGCCATGATTCATATGCCGCAAATGCGCCAACTCGTGTATGACCACATAGTCCAGCACGGCGGGCGCAAACTGCATCAGGCGCCAATGCAATCTGATGCTGCCATCAGACTTGGCGCTGCCCCAGCGAGTTCGCGCACTGGAGAGCGAGAGATGCGTCCAAGACACACACAAGCGTTTGGCAAAATAGTCGAGCCGTTGTGTCAAGTGGTCCAGCGCCTGGCGCTTGGCCCACGCTTGGACAGCGTGACGCATTTGGGCCGCTTGGTCGTCGTGATGCACCAAGCCCACCCACAACGTGTTGCCGTCACGCCAGCATTGGGACAGCGACTGCGTGCAGCAACGCACCGTCAGATCAGCCCCCAGCCATGCCAGTGCCATTCCATCCTGCCACAGCAACACGGGCGCGCCCGATGCGGTATTAGAGACTTGAAAATCGTGCAGTTTGCGCAAAATCCAAGCCGACTTGCTTTGCAAAGCGGCGTTAATCTCTGCAAGGCTCATCCGCTGGGGTGCGCGTATGCGCAGGCCCTCGGCATCGACCCACAAGCCCACACTGCGTCGTGCGCTGCGCTGCAACACATACGCAATGCTGTGCGATCCCAGTTGCACCCGCTGGTTGGCACGTGGGTGTTGCCACGGAGACGGTACGGACACATCACGCAAGATCATGGACACGCGATACCACGCCACACACAAAAGAACACTACGCGCGGTCTGCGTAGGCGTCCGGGTCTAAGCGACGCATTTCTGCCTCGATCCACTGCTGTACCTCGGCCATCAACTCATCGGGCTTGCGACCCACGCTGGAAATGGGAGGGCCGATCGAAAACTCCACCGTCCCAGGCGTTTTTAAAAACGCTTTTCGTGGCCAACACTTGGCAGAAGTGACCGCCACAGGAATCACTGGTGCACCGGTTTCTACGGCCAGGCGTGTGCCGCCTGTTTTGTACTCCCCCATTTGGCCGCGCGGGATGCGCGTCCCCTCAGGGAACATGATGACCCATGTACCCTGCGCCAAGAGGCGTTTGCCTTGCTCGACCACTTTGGCAAAGGCGCGGCGGCCTTGACTGCGGTCGATATGGATCATGTCCATGCGTGACATGGCCCAGCCAAAAAAAGGCACGTAGAGCAGCTCTTTTTTGAACACATAGGCCAGCGGATGCGGCATCAAGGCCACCATCGCAAACGTCTCCCAAGTGGACTGATGCTTCACCAGCAAGATCGCCGGGCTTTTTTCACCCACAGGCAAGTTTTCAAGACCGATGACTTTGTTTTCGATGCCCAGTATGCGCTTACCGCCCCACACCGCGCATTTCAGCCAACCTGCGCACAGCCAGTACACCTGGGTCGGACTTAAAAACGGCGACACCACCACCACCACCGTGGCCCAGGGGATCACCGTCAAGCCCATCCACAAAAAATGCAACACGGAACGGATGAAAAAGAGCAGCTTCATAAGTTATTACTGTAGTTGGTATCCATAGGCGCTGGTACTGAAGAAGGGACAAGCACCAGTCACGACAAACTCAAGTATCCCCGAGCAGCACCTGCGCAAATGCAGCCAAATCGACATGCACCTGTGTGCCTGTGGGCAGATGGGCGGGCACGCCCCAGTGCCGATAGGCTTCTGAATTGCCCGTGAGCAACAAGTGCGGCTGGCAACCCGCAGCGACAGCGGCATCCATGTCCCACACCGAATCGCCCGCCATGGGCACTTGCGACAAAGGCACGCCAAAGCGTTGCCCAATTTGCTCTAACAAACCAGGGCCGGGCTTGCGACAGCGGCACGCATCCTCTGGGGTGTGAGGGCAAATGAACACCGCCTCGATGCGCGCACCCACCTCTGCCAAGGTGTGATTCATGCGGTTGTGAATGGCATTGAGGGCGGCCATTTCCAATAACCCACGGCCGATGGCGGGTTGGTTGGTGGCGATGACCACTTTCCATCCGGCATGGTTCAAGCGGGCAATCGCTTCCATTGCACCGTGCAACGGCACCCATTCTTCGGGCGTGGTGATGAAATCGTCACGCGGCACATTGATCGTGCCATCCCTGTCCAATATCAACAATTTCATACACTTGACCTTTTCAAAAAACGGGCCAACTCAAACGACCTAAGGCGCTTGCCGCTCAGCATCCTGAGACACAGGCGCGATCTGCCATGCACGAACAAACCAGCCCTGCCACCGTCCGGGCGCAAGGGTGAGCGCCAGCGCCGCAGGGCGGTGCGACAAGTCTTCAGACGGCGACTCGATCAAGAGCGTGTGCAACCCCCCTTGTTCCGGCCAATCCAAATACAGCCGCAGCCCGCCGATGGCGCGGGTGGAGGTCATCACCGTTTGCGCCCCCATCACCGACAGGGTGACTCGGCGCGACTCGCCCAATTGCGTGCGGTTGACATGCGCATACACCGCTTGCACCGCCCCCAGCAGCCACACCAGCACCCAGACGACCAAGGCCACCCGCCCAAGTCCACGTCGGCGTGCGGGATGCGGTTTGGCCCAACGCCACAGGCCCCATGCCAGTGCCAGCAAGAGCAGCAGCACCGCAGCCCCCGCCATCAAGCCATGCAGCAAGGCATCAGGATCGGAAGCGGCTTGCAAGGGCGGCCACGGATCGCCGTTGTCACGATCCACCCACCACCGCAGCCCAAAGCGCACCGCGCCGAACACAAACACGGGGATGAACAGCCACAGCCCCAAGCGGGTGCGTCGCAACGCCACAGGGGCATGGCCCAGCAAGGGTGCATCGCTCATGAGGTGTCGCAGCGTCGCCGCATCACGCCG
>DLPA01000052.1:19069-19919 GCA_002479815.1 bacterium UBA7470
ATCACGCCGCCAAGCGGCCCAAATCGGCCACGCGGTTCATCGCCACGTGCAGTTGTTTGAGCAGCCCCAAGCGGTTGGCTTTGAGCGCCGGCTCAGGCGCGTTCACCATCACGCCGTCAAAGAAGGCATCGACCGCTTCGCGCAGCCCCGCCAAGGCTTGCAAGCTGCTGGTGTAGTTGCCCAGGTGAAACGCAGCATCCGCCAACGGAGCCATTTGCGCCAGCGCCTCGGCCAAGGCGATTTCTGCTGCCTCGGTCAACAACGCTGCATCGACGTGCGGGCGCACTTCGACATCGGCTTTTTTCAGGATGTTGCCCACCCGCTTGTTGGCTGCCGCCAAAGCGGGCGCTTCGGGCAACTGGGCAAAAGCCCGCACTGCTTCCAAGCGGCGACCGACATCGCTCAAACGCGGAGGACGCAACGCCAGCACCGCATCGACGGCTTGGGCGCTGTGGCCTTGCTCGCGCAGCGTGCCGCTCAAACGGTCGTAGAAAAAGTCGAGCAAGGCCACACGGGGGTCGGTGATGAGCGCCCCAAACGCGGGCAGCGCCTGAGCGATGACGGCATCCAAGCCCAAAGGCACTTCGTTTTCGGTGAGCAGACGAATCACGCCCAAGGCATGACGGCGCAGCGCGAACGGGTCTTTATCGCCCGTGGGCAAATTGCCGATGCCGAACATCCCGACCAAGGTTTCCAATTTGTCGGCCAAAGCGACCACCGTGCCCACCGCGTTGCGCGGCAAGCTGTCGCCCGCAAAACGGGGTTTGTAGTGGTCTTCAATCGCATCGGCCACCGTGTCGCCCAAGCCATCATGACGGGCGTAATAGCCGCCCATGATGCCTTGCAGCTC
>DLPA01000052.1:20002-21806 GCA_002479815.1 bacterium UBA7470
ACCATGTCGGTCAGCAAATCGGTTTTAGCCAACTGCGCAGCGGTATCGACTTGAGTCCCCAAATCGGCTCCGCCCCAGTTTTGAGCAGCCAATGCGTGCGCCAAGGCGCTGGCGATGGCCCGCACGCGCTGGGTGCGCTCGCCTTGCGTGCCGAGTTTGTTGTGATAGACCACTTTGTCCAAGCCTGCCACGCGGGAGGCCAGTGTTTTTTTGCGGTCTTGGTCAAAAAAGAATTTGGCATCGGCCAAACGGGGGCGCACCACGCGCTCGTTGCCGCCCGTCACCGCGCTGGCATCGTCGGGGTTGATGTTGCTGACGACCAAAAAGCGATGGGTCAACTTGCCCGCCACATCCAGCAGCGGGAAGTATTTTTGATTGGCCTTCATCGTCAAAATCAAGCACTGTTGCGGCACGGCTAGAAACTCAGGCTCAAACTGGCACACCAGCACATGGGGGCGCTCCACCAATGCCGTGACTTCATCGAGCAAGGCATCGTCCTCAATCGGCACACAGCCACCGCCCACGCTGGCGGCTGCGGCGGTCAACTGCCGCACGATCTCGGCCTTGCGCTGGGCAAAGCTGGCGATGACGGCCCCGTCACGCGCCAAGGCTTGCGCATACGCATCGGCATCGGCCAACACCACCGGATCGACCGCCGCTTCAAAGCGGTGGCCGTGGGTGTCGCGCCCGGCCTCCAAGCCCAAGGCGTGCACAGGTACGATGTCGCTGCCATGCAAGGCCACTAAGCCATGCGCGGGGCGAACAAAGCTCACCGTACTCCAGCCGGGCAAGTCGCAGCCGGTGTGCAATTGGTAGCCCATGACTTTGGGAATGGGCAGCTTGGCAATCGCTTCGGTCAAGGCTTTTTGCAAGCCTTCAGCCAAGGCCACGCCTGCCACGATGTTGTCCAAAAACAAGCTTTCGGCCTTACCGTCGGGCTGACGCTTGAGCCGAGCCAACACCGCTGCGAGGTCGGACACATCCACGCCCATGCCGCCCAAGCGTTTGAGCAACGCGGGGCTGGGAGCGCCGTCTGCCGTCAACCCCACCGCCACAGGCATCAGTTTCACAGTTTGGGATTTGTCCGCCGCACGTGCTGCCACATCCGTCAGATGCGCTGCCAAACGCCGAGGCGAGGCATACGCCGTCAATACCGCCTCCGCAGAAGCCAAGCCTTGGATCACGAGCTGATCTTTCAACACCGCAGCAAACGCATCGCCCAATTTTTTCAGCGCCTTGGGCGGCAACTCTTCCACAAAGAGTTCTACAAGAAGGTTTTTCGTCGTTGTCATACTGTCCGTGCTTTGCTGAATTCTTAGGCGGTGGCTGATTTCTTCGGCATCTGTGCCACCCATTCGCGGGAGGCCATGGGGAAGCCTAGGCGTTCGCGGCTTTCCAGGTAGCTTTGGGCGACGGCGCGGGCCAAGTTGCGGATGCGTCCGATGTAGGCGGCCCGTTCGGTCACGCTGATGGCCCCACGTGCGTCCAAGAGGTTGAAGGTGTGGGCGCATTTGAGCACTTGCTCGTAGGCGGGCAAGGCCAGTTGCGTCGCCATCAGCTGCTTGGCGTTGCCTTCGTGGGCGCTGAAGGCTTGGAACAAGAACTCGACATTGCTGTGCTCAAAGTTGTAGGTGGATTGCTCGACCTCGTTTTGGTGATACACATCGCCATAGCTCAGGCTGTCCGTCCATTGCAGCTTATAGACGTTATCGACCCCTTGCAGGTACATCGCCAGCCGCTCCAGCCCGTAGGTGATTTCACCGGTAATGGGTTTGCAATCAATGCCGCCGACTTGCTGGAAGTA
>DLPA01000052.1:21853-23874 GCA_002479815.1 bacterium UBA7470
ACTTGCTGGAAGTAGGTGAACTGGGTCACTTCCATGCCGTTGAGCCACACTTCCCAACCCAAGCCCCAAGCGCCCAGCGTGGGGTTTTCCCAATCGTCTTCGACAAAACGAATATCGTTCTTTTTCAAATCAAAGCCCAAGGCTTCCAAGCTGCCCAAATACAACTCTAGGATGTTGGCGGGCGCGGGCTTCAAGACCACTTGGTATTGATAGTAGTGCTGCAAGCGGTTGGGGTTATCACCATAGCGCCCGTCTTTGGGACGGCGGCTGGGCTGCACATACGCGGCCTTCCAAGGCTCGGGGCCGATGGCGCGCAAAAATGTGGCGGTGTGGCTGGTGCCTGCGCCGACCTCCATGTCATACGGCTGAAGCAGGGCGCAGCCTTGCGCATCCCAGTAGGACTGAAGGCGAAGAATGATGTGCTGAAAGGTAAGCATGAGAAGAAACCAGCGTAAAACGGGGGCATCAGGCAAGAAAGACAGCCTAAGAAGCGAAAGATTCTAAACGCGCCTGTTGAAGACAGGAGAACACGCATAAAAATAATAGCAAAAAAAGTGAGCTTCTTACGCAACAGATACGCTGCTTTTCAGCATCATTCGCTTTCAAAAAAGACAGTATTTCATGAAAAATAGTGCGAAAACAGCCTCTGTGCTCGTCATGGCACAGAAAACTCATGGACAGACGATATTTTTCTAAATTTTTAGGCTTATTTTTAGCATCAATAATACTAATTGTTAGGTATTTATTGCGTAAGCAGCTCACTTTTTTTACTATGATTTTACCGATGTGTTGCGGTCTTCAGAATCAAAGCGCATAAAAAAATCCGGTACAAAGACCGGATTTCGTAAACTTGATGCAGGAGACGACGAGGTTTATTTTTTCTGACGGTATTTGCGCAAGGCGGCAATTTGAGCGGCCATCACAGCCAACTCAGACGTCGCTTTTGCAATATCAATGTCACTTTGGGCATTCTTAACGGCTTCTTCCGCTGCTTTGCGTGCCTCGGAGGCTTTGGCCTCGTCTAAATCTTTACCACGAATGGCAGTATCGCTGAGCACGGTGATGTGTGTGGGTTGCACTTCGAGAATGCCCCCGGCTACAAAAACGAACTCTTCGCCACCATCCGCTTTTTCAATTCGAACGGCCCCTGGCTTGATCCGCGTGATGAGAGGAATGTGTCCGGGAAGAATACCCAATTCCCCAGCTTCACCTGGTAACGCCACAAACTTGGCTGGTCCACTGAAGATGGATTCTTCTGCGCTGACCACATCCACTTGAATTGAGCTCATGTACTGTTCCTTGAATCAAAGATCGTCAACGCTAGAGTTGAGCGACGATCTTTTGAGTATGGGCCGGACAGACTGCTGGTGCACGTTGCGGCCGAAGAGGACCGCAGCGCAGCATTAAGCAGCCAGTTTTTTCGCTTTCTCGAAAGCTTCGTCAATCGTCCCGACCATGTAGAACGCTTGCTCAGGCAAATGATCGCATTCGCCATTCACAATCATCTTGAAGCCACGAATGGTTTCTTTCAAAGGCACGTACTTACCGGGAGAGCCAGTGAAGACCTCAGCCACATGGAAAGGCTGGGACAGGAAACGCTGCATCTTACGAGCGCGAGCCACCACCAGTTTGTCTTCTGGGGCCAGTTCGTCCATACCGAGAATCGCAATAATGTCACGCAGCTCTTTGTAACGCTGCAAAGTACCCTGTACCTCACGAGCGGTGGCGTAGTGCTCTTCACCCACCACATTGGGATCCAGCTGACGGCTGGTAGAGTCCAAAGGATCAACCGCAGGATAGATACCCAACGCGGCAATGTCACGGCTCAACACCACAGTGGAATCCAAGTGAGCAAAAGTGGTGGCAGGGGACGGATCGGTCAAGTCATCGGCTGGCACGTACACCGCTTGGATGGAGGTGATCGAACCCACTTTGGTAGAGGTGATACGCTCTTGCAAACGGCCCATTTCTTCAGCCAGCGTAGGCTGATAACCCACGGCAGAAGGCATACGACCCAACAA
>DLPA01000059.1:0-856 GCA_002479815.1 bacterium UBA7470
GGCGAGCGCGTCGCCGTCATCGAAGCCATGAAGATGGAAAACGTCCTCTTCGCCGCCGCCGATGGCGTGGTCGCCAAAGTCCTCGCCACCAAAGGCGAATCCCTGACCGTGGATCAGGCGATTGTGGAGTTTGAGAAGTAAGGCAAAGCTTGGGCGACATACCATCTTCTATACACTACTCTCGTGCTACGATCAAAAATCGTCAGATGAAAAGGATGTTGTATGACGGTTGTCGCCATTTCTCCTAAATTTCAAATCGTCATCCCTAAAGCAGTTCGTGAGGTATTGAAACTCGCACCGGGCCAAAAGGTCAATGTGCGGGTGGATGAGCGATCCGCTGCTGTGGTAATCGAGCCTGTGCCTAGCATACAAAGCCTGCGCGGTTTTCTCAAACCGATCGAAGGTGTCGATGTGGCAGACATTCCCAACGATCCCGAAGACCTTCCAATGGCCCCTGTGAGGTCACAAGCCCCATGAACATCGTCGATTCTTGTGGCTGGTTGGAATATTTCCTAGATGGCCCGCATCAGCATTTTTTCGCGCCTGTACTGACGGATGAATCTCATCTGCTCGTGGCATCAATCACCCTCTATGAGGTGAGTCGGCGCATCTTGTCGCTGTATGGCGCACCACAGGCTGAGGCGGCTTTTCGTGCCATGAGCAGCTTGCCGGTGGTTCATTTGGACGCAGCAGGCATGTACCAAGCTGCCGCTGCCGCCCAACGCTACAAACTGCACATGGCCGATGCCATCATTTGGCAGACCGCCCAAACCCATCAAGCCACCCTGTACACGCAAGATGCGGCCTTTCAGGACGTGCCCGGCGTGGTGTACGAGGCCAAATCCACATGAGTTCT
>DLPA01000059.1:957-3173 GCA_002479815.1 bacterium UBA7470
GCCTCAGGCGTTCAACGCCCGTTCAAAGTGCTGGGCATCCAGCAAATTGCCATTGGTGGCCCCAGCAAAACCCGCTTGCAAAAGCTGTGGGTGGAGATGTTTGGGCTGGAGGTGACGGGGACGTTCAAAAGCGAGCGTGAGAATGTCGATGAGGACATTTGTGCCATCGGCACGGGGCCGTTCAAGGTGGAGGTGGATTTGATGCAGCCCCTAGACCTCGAGAAAAAACCTGCCGTCCATGCCACGCCCTTGAACCACATTGGGCTGTGGATCGACGACTTGCCCGTGGCGGTGGCGTGGTTGAGCGCCCAAGGCGTACGCTTTGCGCCGGGCGGCATCCGCAAGGGGGCAGCCGGGTTTGACATCACGTTTTTGCACCCCAAGGGCAACGAGGAATTTCCCATTGGCGGTGAAGGCGTGTTGATCGAGCTGGTGCAAGCCCCACCTGAAGTGGTGCAAGCCTTTGCAGCTTTGGCCTCTTCATCTTCTGCAGGAATTCTTGAAGGCATTTAAAAAAGTACATGCTGCTTCGTGGCCTTGAAATCGCATCAGCCGCACTGCCTCGGTGAAACACCTGCACAAGGCGGATTCGACTGAACAAGAGAAGTGCAATCGCTATCAATTGTTTTATCCCTCAGAATGAGGCTTTTGCAATTGTTCAAGGATGGTCTTTTGTGATTGACGATTGGTCTTTGTGGCTTGCTGCACTGAGTCAGCGTGGTGTTTTGATTGAATTGGCAGCTTTATTGGCCTGTGTGTTGCTGGCATGGGGAGCAGTGGCAGTGCTGCGTCGGACTTTAGGGGAAACAGACGAGTCGTCGATTCTGTTTGGCCGACGGGTCATCGACGGCGCATTATTCCCCCTGCTTTTGTTGTGCTTGGGCTATTTAGCGCGGGCTGTCATCCTCAAGTTTTACCCCCCCATCGTCGTTTTTAAAGTGGCGATTCCAGTCTTGTTGTCGCTGGTGGTCATACGCATCGGGGTAAAAGTGCTTCATGTCGCGTTCAGCGATACCGCGTGGGTACGTGCTTTAGAGCGCACCATCTCTTGGGTGGCATGGGGCGGCATGGTCTTGTGGGTCAGTGGCATCTTGCCCGTCATCCTCAACGAAATGGAGTCCGTGTCGTGGAAGTTGGGCAACGCCCAGCTCACGCTGCGCAACGTTGTGGAAGGCGCGTTGACGGCGGGTGCGGTGCTCATCGTCACGCTGTGGATTTCATCTGCCATTGAACAGCGTTTGCTGCGCTCGGCCACCGGCGGTGAGTTGTCGCTGCGCAAAGCTATCAGCAACGCCACCCGTGCGTTGTTGATGACAGTGGGCGTGATGATGGCCCTGTCTGCGGTGGGCATAGACTTGACGGCCTTGTCGGTCTTGGGCGGGGCCATAGGCGTGGGCATAGGCTTTGGTCTGCAAAAACTGGCGGCCAATTACGTCAGTGGCTTTGTGATTTTGGCCGAGCGCAGCATGCGCATCGGCGACATGGTGCGGGTGGACAACTTCGAGGGCCGCATCACCGACATCACCGCCCGCTACACCGTGATCCGCTCTTTAACTGGACGTGAATCCATCGTGCCGAACGAGATTTTGATGACCAGCCGCGTCGAAAACCTGTCGCTGGCCGACCCCAAAGTCTGGCAATCCACCGTCGTGTCTGTGGCGTATGACAGCGATGTGGAGCAAGTGCGGACACTTTTGCTTGCCGCTGCTTTGGAGCATGAGCGGGTGCTGCGCGATCCTGCGCCCTCGGTGGCCTTGTCCGCATTCGGGGCCGATGGCTTGGAGTTCACCGTGGGGTATTGGATAGGCGATCCTGAAAACGGGCAGCTCAACATCCGCTCGGCCATCAACATCTCCATCCTCCACACCTTACAAACCCACGGCATCCAAATTCCTTTCCCGCAGCGGGTGATCCACACCACACCCGTACAGAAATCCGTATAATGCACAAAAAAGCACGATCGTTCTTTTTATCCAGAACCTTGGCAAAAAATAATGTGCAACTTACAATATGACGTTTACGTAAACGTCAATTGAAGGTCTGGTGAAACCTCGCATTCCTTGGGTTTTACAGGCAGCACATCATTCCATTTTTATTTTTAACTCAGGAGTTTCCTCCATGAAAGTATTGGTCGCGGTCAAGCGAGTGGTGGACTACAACGTGAAAGTGCGGGTCAAGCCCGACGGAAGCGGGGTGGACATCGCCAACGTGAAGAT
>DLPA01000059.1:3243-3541 GCA_002479815.1 bacterium UBA7470
TCGCGGTGGAAGAGGCGGTGCGTTTGAAAGAAAAAGGCGCAGTCACCGAAGTCATCGCCGTGAGCTGTGGCGTGAAAAAGTGCGAAGAAACCCTGCGTACTGCGATGGCGATTGGTGCAGACCGTGGCATCTTGGTGGAAACCGACGAAGAACTGCAACCCTTGGCAGTTGCCAAACTGCTCAAAGCCTTGGTGGACAAAGAGCAACCCGGCATGGTGATTTTGGGCAAACAAGCCATTGACGACGATGCCAACCAAACGGGCCAAATGCTCGCGGCCTTGGCGGGCCTGCCCCAAGC
>DLPA01000059.1:3706-4092 GCA_002479815.1 bacterium UBA7470
GTTGTCACCACCGACTTGCGCCTGAACGAACCGCGCTACGTCACGCTGCCCAACATCATGAAGGCCAAGAAAAAGCCTTTGGAAAACGTCAAGCCTGCTGATTTGGGCGTGGACGTGGCCTCGCGCCTGAAAACCCTGAAAGTGTCTGAGCCGCCCAAACGCAGCGCCGGCATCAAAGTCGCCGACGTGGCGACCTTGGTGGCCAAGCTCAAAACCGAAGCCAAAGTGATCTGAACGAGGAAGACGACACCATGACCGCATTAGTCATTGCCGAACACGACCACGCCAGCATCAAAGGCGCAACCCTGAACACCGTCACCGCCGCCATCGCTTGCGGTGCTGATGTGCACGTGCTGGTGGCTGGCCACAACGCAGGCTCTGCGGCT
>DLPA01000091.1:0-2923 GCA_002479815.1 bacterium UBA7470
AATATCTGGTCGATGCGGCGATGACCCACCCCTTGATCGAGCTGCGTTGGGGCAACCGCGTGGTGGGCGTGCAGCAACTACCCGAACAGCCTAAGGCCGAGGACGAGGCCGCAGCCGCCCGCCGCGTCCAACTCGACGTGGACACCCCCGAAGGCTGCTACACCCAACACGCCGATTGGGTAGTGGCCGCCGATGGAGCCAAGTCCTTCATCCGCACGACGCTGGGGCTGAGGCTGGAAGGCAGCTCTTACGAAGGGCGCTTTGTGATTGCCGATATTCGGGTCGATTTGCCCTTGCCCACCGAGCGGCTGGCGTTTTTTGATCCGAGCTGGAATCCGGGCAATACGGTGTTGATGCACCGCGAGCCACACGGCATCTGGCGCGTGGACTACCAATTGCCCCCCAACGAAACGCCCGAACAGGCGCTCGCCCCCGACTCCTTGCGCCAGCGCATCGACGCACAACTGGCGATGATCGGTCACGCGGGGGCGGCGTGGGCGCTGGATTGGTGCTCGGTCTATGCCGCCCGCACCCTCACCCTGCCCGACTACCGTCATGGGCGGGTGCTGTTCGTGGGCGATGCCGCGCATCTCTTGCCCATTTTTGGGGTGCGCGGCGCAAACACCGGCTTTCAAGACGCGCAAGCCTTGGCGTGGCGTTTGGCGTGGGTCGTCAAAGGCCGCTCGCCAGACGCGATGCTTGCCACGTACAGCCAAGAGCGGGTCGCGGCGGCGCGAGAAATCATCGACGAAGCGGGCAAAAGCACGCGCTTCATGACCCCGCCCTCACGCGGGTTTCGCTTGCTGCGCGATGCGGTGCTGTCGCTGTCGCTCACGCAGCCCTTTGTCGGGCCGCTGTACCACTGGCGCACCTCGCGCCCCCACGAGTACCGCCATTCGGCGCTGAACAGCGTGGGGGACGACAACGCCTTGTTCCTCGCCGGGCCGGGCCACGGTGCGCCCCCCGTCAATGTGCGTTTGGCAGACGGCGGCTTTTTGCTCGACCACTTGGGCCACCACTTCACCCTCTTGCTGTTCACCCACGCCCCCGTCCCGCCCGAGCTGCAAGCCCTGGTGTCTGCGGCCCGCGCACAGGGCTTGCCCTTGCGCGTGCTGGCCCTTGTTCACACCCCAAGCAGCACCGCTGAGGTGATCGGTGCAGATGCCGTCTTGCAAGACGACGGCACGGCGCGGCAACGCTATGGTGTTCACGCCGAGGGCGCAGCGTACTTGCTGCGCCCCGACCAACACGTTTGCGCCCGTTGGGTCAGCTTGGATACCCATCGCCTTAAAGCCGCCCTTGATCGTGCCATGTTCCTTGCCACACCTTTGGATAGTGCTTCTGTTTTTGCGAGCGTTTGATTCTTATGAGCCAAGTTCCCTCCTCCTCCCCCATGCCCGCTGGCTTGAGCGTGCCCGCACTAGAACAGGTCTATGACGCACTCGCCACCGCCATCGACGACGTGGGCGAGGCCCATACCACCCTCTTTCTGGTCAAACTTGCCTTACTCAACGCCCAAGCCTTGGGCGATCCCCAACTGATCGAAGCCCACATCCAAGCCGCCATGCGAGATTTATAAGCCGCATGGCCATCTCAAAAATCATAGTAAAAAAAGTGAGCTGCTTACGCAAGTAATACCGGATATATTGCTTATTTCAATCTCAAAATTAGCCTGTTTTCTTCAAAAAATAGCCTCGCAGTACCCCCCGTCAGCATTTTTTGCCGATTTTCGTGGCCCCAAAGCAGATTTTTTAGAATCTTTGGCTTTATTTTTAGATTTAATTCGGCTGAATTTCTCGTATTACTTGCGTAAGCAGCTCACTTTTTTTACTATGGTTTTTGAGGATTCTTAGGCTCTTACTAAAGGCAGCCGCCACGTCCACACCCAACACAGCAGCAGCATCACGCCTGAGCCGATCAAGGCATAGAGCAGGCCGCCCCATTGGTAGAGCAGGCCCGAGAGCAGCGTGCCGATGAAGCGGCCCAAGGCATTTGCGGCGTAGTAAAAGCCCACGTCCTCCGCCGCTTTCTCGCTGCCCGCGTAGGCCAGCACCAAGTAGGAATGCACCGATGAGTTGACCGCAAACGCCACCCCGAACAGGCCCAAGCCCGCCACCACCACCCATTCCAAATGCGGTACGCGCCATGCGACCGCCACCGCCAGCACGATGGGGACGAACGCCAACAGCGCCGACCACAGGCGGGCGGCGGGGACTTCGGTGCTCAGGCCGTCGCTGCTGCGGCGCACCAGTTGCGGGGCAGCGGCCTGCACCACCCCGTAGCCTATCGTCCACGCTGCCAAAAAGCCGCCCACCATCGTGAACGTCCAGCCTGTGGCGTACAAAAACACCGGCACGCCCACCACAAACCACACATCCCGCGCCCCAAACAGCACCACCCGCGCAGCAGCCAAGACGTTGATGCCCGCGTTCTTGGCAAACAACTCCTTGGCCGAGCGCGAGGCTTTGCTTTTCCCCATCAGCGGCGGAACCCACTGCCACACGCCCAGCAGCACCAGCGCCAGCAGGCCCGCCATCGCCCACAACGCGCCTTGAAAGCCCAGAGCCTGCAAGAGCAAGCCGCCCAAGAAAAAGCCCACGCCCTTCATGGCGTTTTTGCTGCCCGTGAACCACGCCACCCAACGAAACAACTGCCCCGATGACTGCTCTGCCGCTAGGCTGGCCGTCACTTTGATGGCCGATTTGCTCGCGGTTTTGGTCAAGTCCTTCGCCACGCCACACACGCCTTGGGCCAGCACCACCCACGCCACCGCCCACGTCGCCGACCAAGTAGGCGACAAGGCCGACAGCAGCAAAAAGCCGCTGATTTGGGTACACAAGCCCACGATCAGCATCCGCGTCAAACCAAAGCGGGTCGCCAGCCAGCCGCCGATCAAATTCGCGGGCACACCAGCCGCTTCGTA
>DLPA01000091.1:3024-3211 GCA_002479815.1 bacterium UBA7470
AGCAACACCAGCATACGCAGTGCGCCATCGGTCAGGGTAAAGCCCCAATACGCGGCGGTGACGAGGGCGTAATTCCGTCCAGCCATGCGTCCAGCGTTCACAGGCCGACTTCCTGCATGTGGCAAGCCAAGTCCACCATGCGGCAGGCGTAGCCCATTTCGTTGTCGTACCACGCATAGACTTTGAG
>DLPA01000091.1:3379-6735 GCA_002479815.1 bacterium UBA7470
GCCAGCGGCCCACGGGCGGCGGCAGCGGCGAACAGCGCGTTCACCTCTTCGGCGCTGGTGGGGCGCTGCATTTCAAACACGCAATCGGTCAGCGAGGCATTGAGCACCGGCGCACGCACCGCATGCCCATTGAGCTTGCCTTTCAGTTCGGGGTAGATCAAGGCGATGGCGGTGGCGCTGCCCGTCGTCGTCGGGGCCAAACTCTGCATGGCGCTGCGGGCGCGACGCAAGTCTTTGTGCGGCGCATCGACGACCAAATTCGTATTCGTCGGGTCGTGAATCGTGGTGATGTGCCCGTGCCGAATGCCGATCGCCTCATGCACCACCTTCACCACAGGAGCCAAACAATTCGTGGTGCAAGAGGCTGCGGTCACGATGCGGTCGCGGTGGGGGTTGTAAAGCTCATGGTTCACGCCCATGACCACATTCAACACCCCACCCGTTTTGACCGGAGCCGCCACGATGACGCGCTTGGCCCCACGGTCGAAATGCCCTTGCAGCGTCTCAGGCGTGAGCCACTTGCCCGTGCATTCCAGCACCACATCCACGCCCAAATCGCCCCAAGGAATCTCCGCAGGCTGGGCGTGCGATGAAAATGTGAGCTGCTGATGCTTTATTTCTAAGGTTTCATGGTCAATTTGATCTATATTTTCTTTCCACCGCCCCTGCACCGAATCGAACATCAACAAATGCGCGGTGGCGGCGATGCCCCCTTTGATTTCGTTCAGATGCACCACCTCCAAGCGGTTGCCCGCACGCGGGTCATCGCTGGGCCGATCCGCCGCCCCAAACGCCGCACGCAAAGCCAAACGCCCAATCCGCCCCATGCCATTGATACCCACTCTCATGCACTGCTCCATGATTCAAAATTTCAATAATATTTGAATTGTAGGGGTGAAAAATGACGGTTTTGTGACAGGGGATGACGCAGGGGGCTATCTGGCATTGACCCGTGAAATACTGACCTCCCTATTTAACTTTTTGAAGGTGGAAAGACATGATGAAGCGCATCAGAAAACAAGGCATGAGGACACATTCCAAAGCATCAGAGCGTTACGTCGATGTGGTCTATCAATTCGACAACGGGCTTGAATTGGAGACATCGATTCCCCTTGAGTACCGTAGAACTGGAACAGATATTCAAGATGACGAGGTAGATGCGTATATCACCAAGATTTATGAGGAGATGACTCCCTCGAAATGGGCGCGCTGGCGGACGGAACAAGCAGAGTTTTGGCTGAGTAAACCAGGGGCCGCTACCACGAAGTCTTTTTTCGACACCTTGGCCGACCACTTTACGTGGTCTTGCACAGCTTGTACTTTGCCCTCTAACCCCAATTGGGCACGCAGGATTCAAGACCTGAAAGAGTTTGGGTACACGATTGCGACAAACACCAATCGCCATTGCTCTCACTGCGACAAGAAAACAACGCAGCTTGTGCTGTTGCCGATCAAACGAGGGGGACTGACGGGCTACGAGACATGGACTCCCGCGCTAAGAAGTCGAATCGTCAAGGTGTTGGCTGGTTTTGATGCGTTTGAGGCAAAAGTCACACGTCCAGAAGGACTCTTACCAGATCACAAGTTTCCCGAAATTCGATGGGATGCAGAAACCAAACGCGACTCTCTCCACGAACTCACGGATGACGACATGAAGCACGATTTCCAATTGCTCTCCAACCAACGCAATCAGCAAAAGCGTGAAGTGTGTCGGAGCTGCTTTCAAACAGGTGTCAGAGGCGTGATTTATGGCATCCCCTTCTATTATGAAGGTGAGGCTAATTGGCCTGCCGATATTCCTAAGGTGGGCAAAGCGGCTGAGCGCGGGTGTGTCGGCTGTGGCTGGTACGACATAGAGACTTGGCGCAGCAAACTGAGTAATCGGCTGAAAAAGTAGGCTGAATCGCCTACTCCTCCCACAATGGCAAAGTCTCATTCGTAGGCGTCACTGCCGAAGTGGGGATGGCACTCGGCTGGCTGAATCTGCCTCGGGATTGGCGGCGGGAGATGCGTTCGATGGCTTCATCTGACCATGTGGCTGCGATGTCGTGCAAAACGCATTCAAGGCGGGGGTTCATCGACAGTTGGCGTTCTGCTTTGCGGCGCAAAATGCCCTTGCAACCCACGGGGGTGAGGTAGAACTTTTCTTCTGCGTTCACATCAATCACGTCCCGTATGTCGCCCATCAAAGGGTGGCAGGGCGTGGGGGATGTGTTCAGACTGCGCCCGTCTTGTAAAACAGGGGTGGCGGGGCTGAGGTTCCACAGGTGGAGCTGGGGCGACAGCTCGATGCGGGCGGATTCTGGCAGCAAGGGCAGCAAAGGGGCTGGTGGTGGGGTCTGTTGATGCGCGGCAATGCGCTCTCCCAACCATTGCACCACGGGCACGGCCCACGAATTGCCCACGGCTTGGTAGCGAGAGGTGGTTTTTGCGCCCTCGATCTGGGTGTAGTTGTCGGGAAAGCCCATCAGCCGCTCGCACTCCAGCGGGCTGAAGCGCCGTAACCTGTGGTTTTGCGACACGAACAAAGAGCCGTTGTAGGCGGCGGCATTGCCATTCCACTTCGTGCCGTAGGCCGAATACAAACAATCGGTGTAGGCGCGGAACACCTCAATCGCGTGCCCGTCTTTCTCAAACACCAGCGGCTGGTGATGCAGACTGGCGGGGGAACGTGGCGGGTTGGTTTCAAAAAGAATGTCTTCAGGCGCGAACGCGGGGCCACCCGCCATCAGGTAGAGCCTGCGGCGCTGTTGTGCAAGGCCAAAGTGCCGCGCATCCAACACCCGCCATGCAATGCGACGCTGCGGCCCTTGCAGCACCCCCGCCGAAGGCCATTTACCGCGTATCTTGATCTCCTCATCCAGCCCCGCCAAGGAGGCCAAGAAGCAGCCAAAGGCATTCGTGTTGTCTCTGAGCACGCCTTCTACGTTCTCCCAAAACACCAGCGTAGGGGGAAGACGCTGCGCCTGCCTGCGGGCATCGTTGGCATTGAGGATGTCCACGAACTTCAGGGTCAGATTGCCTCTGACATCTTCCAGCCCTTTTTTCCATCCTGCCAAAGAAAAGGCTTGGCAAGGCGTACCCCCACAAATCAAGTCGGGGGTGGCGATGTCACCGCGTTGCAACTGGCGCGGCAAATCGCACAAATCGCCCAAATTCGGGATGTGGGGATACTTGAGATGCAGCAGCTTGGAGGGAAAAGCCGCGATTTCAGAAAACCACTCAAACTCAAACCCCCGCCCATGCCAAGCGACGGAAGCGGCTTCTATACCAGAGCACACACTACCTACTGTGATTTTATTCATGGCTCTGTATTCTATCTTTTGGCACCACCAACAGGAATCGAACCTGTATCT
>DLPA01000091.1:6822-11029 GCA_002479815.1 bacterium UBA7470
CTATCCATTGAACTATGGCGGCGCGGAGCGTGTGATTCTACTCATGCGTGCGGGTGTAAACCACATCAAGGGCGTTGTGTTGGCCGGTTTGGGCGCGCAGCGTCAGGCGGCGGGAAAGGTCGTAGAACAGGCTCAGTGCGCCCATCGCCCCGCCTAGGCTTTGTTCGTAGGCGACATACACGCGATCCGAGATGCGTTTGCCTACGGTCAGCGCGGCGGTGCTGCTGCCGGTTTGGGCGTTTTGCGCGCTGCCCAGCGAGAGTTCGTCCAAGCCTAGCGCACTGGCTAAACCGCCTTGGCTGTCTTGGGCGCGGCTGCCCAGCAGAGCCAAGGCGGCTTGCTGCATGGCGGCGGCTTCTGCGCCCGTGCCAGAGGCGGGGCGGCCCAGCACCAGCCATGCCAGTTTTTCGCTGTCGGGCAGATCGGGCAGGGCGTACAACTGCAAGCGCGGGGCGCGGGCGTTGCCGGTGATTTTCACGCCCACTTGCTGTTGGCTCTCGCCGCCGCTGAGTGCGTCGCCCGTGTCGTTTTGGCTGCGGCTGGGCGATGCCGACCCGCGCAAGGCCAAGATGTTGAGGGCGGGATTGTCATACGGCCCCGAAAAGCGCACCGCCCCTTGCGCGATGCGTAGGTTTTGCCCGTAGGCGCGGTAGCTGCCGCCTAGGGTTTGGACTTCGCCGCGTACCTGAAAGCCTCGTCCCCCCGCCACGCTGCTGACGGCCAATTGCCCACCCAAGCGGGTGTTCAAGCCTTGGCCTTTGACTTCAAACTGCGGCCCCAAGTCGATTTGCACCACCACATCTGTCGAGGTACTGGCAGACGGGGCAGGGGGTTCGGACGCTGGGGCTGCGGCAGCTTGACGGCTAGGGCGTACCACCACATCGCTGCCTTGGGTGGGGGCGGTTTCTTCGGGCAAGATGAACAAGGCTTGATCGGCTTGCAGTTGACCGCGCACTTGCAAGGCGTTCGCGGCCCAAGTGGTGTTGACTTGGCCCGACAGCGTGAGCCGACGGTCGGCGCGCGCCGAGACTTTGAGCTTGTCGGCCTTGGCTTCCAGCACCACCGTGGGGCCAGCGTCGGGCGTGGCTTGGGTGGCTTTGGCGATTTTGGCGGCTTGGGTGTTCGCCTTCGCGTCTGCGGGGGGGCTTGAGGCTGCCGCCGTCGGCCATGCCGCGTGGCCTTTGAAGTGCAGCGTGCCGCCTTGGGCTGCGCCGCCTTCGCCTTCAATGCGGCCTTCTTGAATGTCGAGGCGTTGACCGTTGAATTGGGCGAGGAATTGACCGTTTTGATACGCCAGCCCATCGACCACCGAGCGCAGCGCCATGTCTTGCGCTCGCAATTGGCCTTGTCCATCGACCTGACCCAAGCGGCCTTGAAGTTGCACGTCGGCGCTCAAACGGCCTGCCAGTCGCCAGCCCGGTGGGGCCAACATCGCCCACGTACTGAGTTCGGGCACGCTGACTTTGACGCGGCCTTGTAGGGGGCTGTCGGCACTGGGCCATTGGGCGGAGGTGGATGGGGATGGGGATGCTGTGGCAGTGCTGGTGCTCAGTTGCGCGTCCACCGTGCCGCCGTGGGTGGAGACGGCTTGCACTTGCGCTTGCCAGTCGTTCGGGGCGGGGGTGTGGACGTGCAGCAACAGGGTTTGCAGGCCCAAGGCTTGGGGCGTGTCGTTGTGGTTCAGCACCACATCGCCCGATTCGCGTTGGATTTTGAATGTGATTTGCGGCTGCCCCCCACCTGCGGCGGGCAGTTGCAAGCGCCACTCGCCGCCGAGGTGCAAATCGCCGTCCAAGGCGGGGGGCAGACTGGGGCTTTTTTGATCTTGGCCTTGCGGAGCCAAGCGCAGCCATTGCCGCACTTGCGTCAGATGCAGGCCGCTGAAGTCGCCACGGCCTTCAAAGCCGCCGCCCTGACTTCCTTGTAAAGGCTGCCAGCGCAGCACCAGTGGCGACAGCTCGGGGCCGGAGAGTTGCAGTTGGCTGGCGGCCACTTGCCACAGGGGGGCGTTGGCCTCTGCCTTGGGCAGCGTCAGCACTTGGCCTTCGGGGGCGTGGACGCGCAGCGGGCCGGGGGTGTTGTCCTTGTCCTTGCGCGAGGGGGCGGGGTGCAGGTGCAGCGTCCACGGAGCCAAGGCGATGCGCCAGTCTGCGGCAGTGGGGCGCTGTGCCTCGGCGCTCCAGTCGCCTTGTGCCCGCCATTGATCCCACACCGCATCAAGTGCGAGTTGACCGCTGGCGCGTTCGCCGTCGTGTTGGGCGTGGAGTTGGGCGTTCGCAATCTGCCAGGCGGGGCGCTCTTTGCTGGCAGGGGCTTGCAGCTCGGTGATGCGGGTGTCCGTTTGCCAGCGCAAGTCCTTCCAGCCGCCTTGCCACTTGGCGGTGGTATGGATGTCGCCCTTGCTGAAGGCGGGGATTTGGCGGCTGATGTCCGGTGGCAAGCCGGGCAAGCGGGCGGCCCATGTGCTGAACGTACGCGCTTCATCGACTTGCAGATTGGCTTTGCCCTCGCCTTGGTCGGCGGACAGTGCGCCGTCTCCCTCCAAAGCCAAGCCGGGCGCATCCAGCTTGACTTTGCCCGCCCAACCCAGATGCTGCGTGTCGATGCGGCCTTCGGCGTGCAGCGTTGCGCCTGCGAGCTGTGCTTGCAATTGGGTGAGCGTGAGCGTGGGAGCTGACCAATCGGCTTGGGCCGACATACGCGCTTGGCGCACGATGTCTAGGTCGGACGTGCTCTGCTTTTTGGGAGGTGCAGCTTGTCCATCGGCTTGGCTGTCCAGTGCTAAGGTGAGGCGCACGGCCTCGGCAGTGGTGTTGAGGCTCTGCGCGGTCAGTTTGACATCGAACACGCTGGCGGGCCACGCTTGCCACAGGCCGCTGCTGCGCAAGTCATGCGCGGTGATTTGCCCCTGCCATTCGTCCACCGATGCACGCCGCGACCATCGCCCTTGGCCTTCGATGCTGCCTTGCGCCACATGAGCGCGGAGTTCGTGCAGCGCGAAGCTTTGGGTTTGCGCATCGGCCTGCAAATGGCCCACCAGTTGCAGGTGTTGCAGCGGCAGGCGTTGTGCGTCCCACGCGCCTGCGATGGGGTTGTCTAGCTGCACCCGAATGTCCCACTGGTCGGTGCTGTGTGGCGTGGCTTGCGCGTGACCGCTGAGTTGGGTGTGCGGCAGCGTGGGCAAAAAGGCATGTGCATCCAAGGCCTTCCATGTCGCGTCCAGCACCGCCACGGGCTGCGCTTGCCACGGGTGCAGCTCGGCACTCAAATGCGCTTGTGGCCCGGCGGTTTTGGCGGGGGCATCGCTTTGCACGTCCAGCGTCAGGGCGATGCGGGCATCGGCGGTGGCGAGCGTGCCTTCGGCCTTGCCTTGCGCTTGCGCGTGCCACACGGTGGTTTGCTCGGGGAGCACGCCTTTCAACTCGCCTTGAAACTGCATCTGCAAAGGCATGGGCGCGGTGGCGGCGACTTGGGCTTGCAGGTGATAGCGGCCTTGGGCAACTTCTAAGTCTTTGATGTCTAAATGATGCGTGGGCGCAGCCGTCGCCGTTGCCGCCGTTGCTGTTGCTGTTGCCGCGTCAGGGGTGGGGCGGTAGTCGTAGCGGGCGTGCAGTTGGGCGATGGGGACTTGGTTGATCTCCGCGTCGCTCAGGTGCAGCTCTACCCGCACAGGTACAGCCAAGGGCAGGCGCAAGTCGGTAGGGGGCTGAGGTGGAGTGGACGGGGTGGAATCAGCCAGAGTCGGCGCGGTTTTGAGGCGCACTTGTTTCAGACCCAGCGTCAGCCACGGCCCGCCTTGCCAGCCCCAAGCCACGTCGGTGTGGGCGATGTCCAGCTGCGTGCCCTTGGGGTCGCGCCATTGCAAGCCGTTGATCGTCCCACCGTGGCGCACACTGGCCTTCATGTCCTGCCACTGTAAGGCGTGCAAACTGGGCACGACCCAACGTCCCAGCGTCAAGGCTTGCGCCAACGAGGTCGATGTGCCCGACCACCCCCACAGCGCCGCCACCCCACCAAGCGCCAAAGCCCAGATCAGGCGGTGCGAAGTCCATAGCGTTTTTAGCAATACAGACAAGGCGCGATGCCAGAAACGACGGGGTTTCTTGGCCGGAGTCGGTTCGGTTGGTGTGGCAGGTGGTGGCGGTGCAGGGTGGGGGACTGAAGTGGAAGGTGCAGCGTCGGTCATGGGGGAAAGCTATAAAAAATA
>DLPA01000091.1:11085-11758 GCA_002479815.1 bacterium UBA7470
TAGCAAAAAAGATGAGCTGCTTACGCAATTAAATCAAAGCCTATTTTCTACTTTCATATCTGAAAAATAAGGGGATTGTCTGAAAAATGTCGCTTCTACACCTCAAAAACCTTGTTTCAGCGCCTTGAGATCGGGTTGAAACGCGGTTTTTTAAGGATTTTGGGCTATTTCTACACGTCAAAAATGGGTTTAGGCTTGTCAAAATTGCGTAAGCAGCTCACATTTTTTTGCTCTACTTTTTATATGTGGTTCAAAACGCAAAGCCCACGGCGAAGTGCAAGCGCCAGCGTTTGCGGTCTAGGCCGTAGGCCAGATCGACTTGCACGGGGCCTGCGGGGGTGAGGTAGCGCAGGCCCGCGCCCACCCCCCAGCGGGGGCGCAAGTCGCTGAGGCGCTCGGCGACGCTGCCGCCGTCTAAGAACACGGCGCTTTCCCACGGGCTGCGCTCACCGTTGGGGCCTGCGGCCCACGGTTGCTGCCATTCCAAGCTGCCCACTGCCAACCAGCGTCCGGCGGTGGCAGCTCCGTTGTGGCTGCTGCTGCCGATGCTGCGCAAACCATAGCCGCGCACGCTGTTGTCGCCCCCTACTAAAAACAGTTGGGAGCTGGGCACGGGCGTGCTGTCTGCTGCCAGCACCGCGCCGCCTTCCAAGCGCAGCACCCAGCGGCTGCT
>DLPA01000091.1:11880-18180 GCA_002479815.1 bacterium UBA7470
GTATGGATGCGCCCAAACGGGGCACGGCGCGGCGAGAGGGTGAAGCCGCCCCCCACATGGACTTGCAGCCCCCAGCCCTGATCGGGGAAGGGCATGGGCTGGTAGGCGCGTTTGGCCCATTGGTAGTACAGACCGAGGGCGCTGCTGGTGTCGTCGGTGTCGGGGCCGGTGGTACGGGCGCGGTCGTATTGCAGCACCCAACTGCGGTCTAGGCGCTCGCTGGTGTTGGCTTGTCCCCAGCGCAGTTGTTGGCTGGTGGCGTGGGTGTTGTCGTCGTTTTGGCGTTGCAGCGTGCCCCCCAACAGCCAGCGCCAGCCGTTGGCACGCGGGGGCGAGGTCAGGTTGGTGGTGAGCAATTGGGTGTCGGTGTCGAGGCGCAGTTTAGAGATGGCTTTCCAGTCCACGCCCGGGATGCGTTGCCATGTGTGCTCGGCACTCAGGCGCGGGCCGCTGTCGCTGCTGACCCCCGCACCGAAAATCAATTTGCCGCGTGCGGCTTCGCGCACCTGCACTTGCACAGGGCTTTCGGGGTGCTCGGGCGTGGGCAGGATGGCGGGATCGACATAGACAAACACCGACTCGAAATACCCCGTTTGCGCCAGCGTTTGCTGGGCGGTTTGCAGCGCCGCGAGTTGGTAAGGCTGGCCTTGTGCCGCCCCCGCTTGGCGCACGACATGAGCCACCCACTCCGCTTCATAGCGTTGCAAGCCCTGCACTTGCGTGGGGCCGAAGCGAAAGGCGGGGCCGGTGTCGATTGCGACGCGCAGCGCGACGGTGTGGGTGTCGGGATCGACCTCGGCCCAGGTGCGCGTCAGGCTGGCGGCGGGGTAGGTGTCGCGGGTCAGGGTGCTCAAGGTGGCGGATTTGGCTGCGTCCCATGCGGCTTGGGTGAAGGCAAGACCCGCAGGCAGCGTCCAGCTTTGGCGCAGTCGGTCGAGCAAGGCGCTTGGGTCGCCGTTGGTGGCGGGCGCGTCTGGGGAGGCGAAGTCGATTTCGACTTGGCTGACTTGCGCTTGCGGGCCGGGGGTGACGCGCACCTCGACCACGGGCAGGGGCAGGGCGCTGTCGTCCAAGCGGACGTGAATGTCGGGCGTGAAGTGCCCCATGGCACCCAAGAGGGAGCGCACGTTGTCGGGCACATCGGCCACCAAACGGCGCAGCTCGGTGCGGCTCAAGTCGGGCAGATGGCGAAAGCTGTGCAGCGCCAAATGGCGATTCAACACGGCTTGCACGGCGGGCGGTGCTTCGATCTGCACCGAAAACTTGGCTTGAGCTGCCGCTTGAGGTGCCGCTTGTGGGGCGGTCGGGGGGGCGCTTTCGGGGACATCCGACGCTTGGGGGACTTGCGCCTTGTCTGGTGTTGCTGGTGTTTGGGCGTGGGCAAGGCCGCCCAACGTGGGTGCAGTGCAGAGGAGGAAGACCGCTAAGTCGTGACGCACCCGTCCCCTTGTGTTCGTATCAAAAAAATCCATGCCCGAATTAAACCTAAAAAAGGCCCCCAAAAAGACCTGTCTTGCGGAACGAACAGGGTCTATCTGAGAACTGATGCAAGATAGGGCGTTTTTTGGGGAACTATTGCTTGCAATGACTGCTTCTGATTCTGCTGCGCTTAGGGGCGCACGCGGCCACGTCGTCCTCATCGGCGGCGGGCACAGCCATGTCGGTGTGCTGCGTGAGCTGGCCTTGCGGCCCTTGCCCCACGGTCGGTTGACGCTTATTTGCAATGGGGTCGATACGCCTTACTCGGGGATGTTGCCCGGCTATGTAGCGGGACATTATCGGTTTGAGGATGTACACCTTGATCTGCCCAAGTTGGCGGCGTGGGCCAAGGCGGACTTTATTTGTGATGAGGTGGTAGGCATCGACCGTGTGCATCGGCAGGTGCTGTGCCGCCACCATCCCCCCGTGCCTTACGAGCTGTGCAGCATCAACACCGGCGCTGCGCCGCAGATGGGGGCGGTGGCGGGCGCAGACGCACACGCCATCGCGGTCAAGCCCATCCCACAGTTCCATGCCCACTGGCTGCGCGTGCTGGCGCGGGTGCGGCAGGACACTGCGCCCTTACCCCCTTTACGTATTGCTGTGGTGGGCGGCGGCGCGGGCGGGGTGGAGCTGTGCTTGGCCCTGCAATACCGCCTGCTGAACGAGCGCAAGGAGTGGCAGAGGCAAGGACAACGCACCGCCCAAGGCAGCGCCAGCGTGCAGTTTCAGTTGTTCAGCCGCGATGCCCACCTCTTGCCCACCCACAACCCCAAGGTGCGCGACATCTTCACCCGCACCCTGCGCGAGCGTGGCGTGCAGCTGCATCTCAACACCGAGATTGTGGCGGTGACGCACGGCCAGATTCAGACCGCCACGGGCGAGTGTCATGCCGCCGATGAAGTGATGTGGGTGACGCAAGCGGGCGGGGCGGCGTGGCTGCGCGACACGGGGCTGGACTTGGATGCGCAAGGTTTTGTCTGCGTCAACGACGGCTTGCAAAGCAGTGACCCCGCTATTTTTGCAGCGGGCGATGTCGCCAGCTTGCGCAGCCGCCGTCTTGAGAAAGCAGGCGTGTTTGCAGTCCGCATGGGACCACCGCTGGCCGAGAACTTGCGCCGACAGCTTACGGGGCTGCCCCTCAAGCCCTACCGCCCGCAGCGCCATTGGCTGTCGCTCATCAGCACGGGCGACCGCTACGCCGTCGCCTCGCGCGGGGCGTGGGGCTGTGAAGGCGCGTGGGTGTGGCGCTGGAAAGACCACATCGACCGCCGCTTCATGCGCCGCTTCAGCCCGCCTTAAACAAACGTCCGTACAGTGGGGGCAGAGTCCTTCGCTTTTCTACGCGATGTCAATAAAGCCAGCACACTCCGCACGTCTTCGCAAGGCACAATAAGCGCACGATATTGAGCACACGACTTTGGATCGTTCCCATCATGAATAAGCCCTTCACCCCCTTTTCTGCCCCTCTGTCTCGCCGCCTGTGGTTGACGTGGGGCACCGCCAGCGTCTTCGCTGCACATCAGCCGTGGGCCAGCGCCCAGACTGCGCCCGCTGCGGGGACGTTGCCGCCGATTTTTGTGCTCAATTCGCTCGATGCCAACGTCAGCGTCATCGACCCGCAGACGTGGAAGGAAACGCAGCGCATTCCCACGGGCAAGGAGCCGCATCACCTTTACCTCACGCCGGATGAAAAGTCGGTCATCGTCGCCAATGCAGGCTCCAACAGCCTGACCTTCATCGACCCCCGCACGGCGCAAGTGCAGCGGGTGGTGCGCGACATTTCTGACCCCTACCACTTGCGGTTCTCGCCGGATATGAAGTGGTTCATCACCGCCGCCAACCGCCTCAACCACGTTGACTTGTACCGTTGGAACGGCACTGATCCGGTGTTCGTCAAGCGCATTCCCACCAACAAAACCCCAAGCCATTTGTGGATCGACCGCAAAAGCACCGTCGTCTATGCCACGGTGCAAGACGACGACGAGCTGATCGCCATCGACCTCGCCACCCAAACGCTGCGCTGGAAAATCAAAACCGGCAAGATGCCCGCCGATTTGTACGGCACGCCTGACGACAAATTCCTGCTGATTGGCTTGACGGGCAGCGACAGCGTGGAGGTGTTCGATGTCAGTGGCCCCCAGCCCAAAGTGGTCAAACGCATTCCCACGGGCAACGGCGCACACGCCTTCAGGGGCGCGGGCGATGGTCGCCATGTCTATTTGGGCAACCGCGTCGCCAACACCATCAGCAAAATCGACTTGCAAACGCTCGCCGTGATGGACAGCTTTGCCGCGCCCGGTGGCCCCGACTGCATGGAGGTGATGAAAGGCGGGCGTTATTTGCTGGTGTCCTCCCGTTGGGCTAAAAAAGTCACCGTCATCGACACCCAAAGCCGCCAAATCATTCAGCAAGTGCCCGTTGGCAAATCGCCCCACGGCATTTGGACGCTGGCCCATGCGCCGCGTTGATTGTATGAAAATCAAGCATTTTTTGCTTTTACTGCTTGGATCAGCAGCTCCTTTTTTTGTGGCTTCTGCCCTGGCACAAACCCGTGCCTCTGCATCGACATCCACCTGCACCAAGCCGCTGTACCTCACGTTTGACACCGGGCACATGGGCGTGGCGGACTTGGTGGCGCAAGTGCTGCGCCGTCAACAAGTCAAGGTCACTTTTTTTGCTGCAAACGAGCGCACCCAAGCAGGCGATGGCAGCTTGGGCGAGCACTGGGCCGGGTGGTGGCGGGCACGGGCGGAAGAAGGCCATGCCTTTGCGTCGCATACCTGGGATCATGTGTATTGGCGGGCCGACTTGCCCAATGGACGTTTTCAGGTGCGCCCCTCGCAAGGGCCGGATGCAGGCAAAACCTTGGTGTGGGACACGCCCCAGTACTGCGCCAGCATCGCCCAAGCCGCGCAACGGCTGCACAGCCTGACGGGGCAGCCTACCTTGCCGCTGTACCGCGCACCGGGCGGCAAAACCTCGCCCGCGCTGCTGCAAGCGGCGCAGTCTTGCGGCTACTTGCACGTCGGCTGGTCGCCCGCTGGCTTTTTGGGCGATGAATTGCCTAGCGAGACCTATAGCAACCAAGCTTTGTTGAATAAAGCCTTGCGCGATATTCGGGCTGGAGATGTGTTGCTGGCGCACTTGGGCATTTGGTCGCGCAAAGACCCGTGGGCACCTGCGGTGTTAGAACCGTTGATCGAAGGCTTAAAAGCCAAGGGTTTTTGCTTTGAAACCTTGAACCAGCATCCCCAGTACCGCGCGTGGATGGCCCAACAGGCGAAACCCACGGCGCGTTGATCGTCTTTTTTAAATTTCCATCATGGATACCTTCATCGCCCCTTTGGTGAATGCCTTTTCTAGCGTGCAGCAATGGCTGTTTGAGCAGGCGATTGCCCCGCTGATGTTTCACATCGGTCTAGGCAATCGCTTGGAGGACGGCTATTTGGGCACGGGCTGGCTCTTGGTCGGCCTGATTCAAATCGCGCTCATGCTGCTCATCATCGCCCCGCTGCAACGCTGGCGGCCGGTGGAGCCAATAACGGACAAGGCGGCCGTGCGTACCGATGTGCTCTACACCCTCATCCACCGCTTGGGGCTGTTTCGGCTGGCCTTCTTTTTCTCACTGGAGCCTTGGGTGGACGATGTGTTTGCGTGGCTGCGCGTCATGGGCGTGGAAACGTGGTCGGTTGATGCGCTGTGGCCGGGCGTGAGCGATCAGGCGTGGGTGAGCTTTTTGATCTACTTGGTGCTGTTCGACTTTGTGAACTACTGGGTCCACCGCGCCCAACATCAGTGGGATTGGTGGTGGAGCCTGCACGCCCTGCATCACTCGCAGCGGCAGATGAGCATGTGGACGGACAACCGCAATCACCTGCTGGACGATGTGCTGCGCGATGTCATTTTTGCCACCATCGCCCTGCTGCTGGGGGCTGCGCCTGAGCAGTTTGTGGCGGTGGTGGCGTTCACGCAGCTCAGTGAAAACTTCCAACACGCCAATCTCAAAGTCTGGTTCGGCCCTGTGGGTGAACGCCTGTGGGTCAGCCCACGCTTTCACCGCCTGCACCACAGCATCGGCATCGGGCACGAGTCGGACGGCCCACAAACCCTAGGCGGGCACAACTTCGGCGTGCTGCTGCCGTGGTGGGACATGCTGTTTCGCACCGCCAACTTCGAGCAACGCTACGACCCCACAGGCATCCGCGACCAAGTAGAAGAAGGCCGCGATTACGGTGCAGGCTTTTGGTCACAGCAATGGCTGGGCTTGAAACGCTTGGTGGGGTGGGTATAACCTTAAAAAAAGAATAGTAAAAAATGTGAGCTGCTCACGCAAGTAAATAGGGCGATTGGACTGATTTGATGCGTAAAAATCGCTCAAAAAACCTGAAAAATGACCCCCAAGCCGTGAAAAAACGGTGTAGACGGCGTTGGGAGGCGTTGAAAACTGAATTTTTTTGATATTTTGGCTTATTTATAAGCATAAAATCGGCCAAAGGCATTGTATTGCTTGCGTAAGCAGCTCACTTTTTTTGCTATCTATTTTATGGACTTCACCACCGCGTAGCGTGCCAACGTCTGGGTGCGCGCCTCGGCGTGATCGACGATGGGGTGGGGTTGGTTGTCGCCCAAACGCACGTCGGCGTCCAGCAACTCCAGCGGTGAGGCCAGCCACGGGGCGTGGATGCTTTTGGCGCTCAAAGCCGCCAAATGCGGCAGGTAGCGTTTGATGAAGCGGCCATCGGGGTCGAATTTTTCGCTTTGGGCGATGGGGTTGAAGATGCGGAAGTAGGGCTGGGCATCGCAGCCGCTGGAGCTGGC
>DLPA01000091.1:18229-25135 GCA_002479815.1 bacterium UBA7470
CAGCCGCTGGAGCTGGCCCATTGCCAGCCGCCGTTGTTGGCAGCCAGATCAAAATCATTGAGCTTTTCGGCAAAGTAACGCTCGCCCCAACGCCAGTCCAGCCCCAGGTCTTTGCATAAAAAGCTCGCGGTCACCATGCGGAGTCGGTTGTGCATATAGCCTGTTTGGTTGAGTTGGTGCATCGCCGCATCGACCAATGGATAGCCCGTGCGCCCCTCGCACCACGCGGCAAACAGGTGCTGGGCGTGCTTGCCATGCGCCCAGCGAATCGCGTCGTAGGCGGGTTTGAACGAGCGTTCGACCACATGCGGGTAGTGCGACAGCAGTTGGTGATAAAAGTCTCGCCAAATCAACTCGTTGAGCCATCCTGTTGCGCCGGCCAAGTGTGATGACCATGCCAGTTGTGCCGCTTCACGGATGGACAGCGTGCCAAAACGCAAATGCACGCTCAAGTAACTCGGGCCTTTGAGGGCGGGAAAGTCGCGAGCTTGTGTGTAGTGACCGATGCGCTGCGCGAAGTCGGCCAGGGTGGCTTTTGCGCCCGTCGTCCCCGTTGGCAGCCGCAGTTGGCTGAGGTTGGTGCGCTCAAATCCCAATTCTTGCAGGCTGGGGATGGGCTGCAGCAAGTCCAATGGCACATCCGCCAAACGGTGCGCGTGGCGAGCAACGGGGTAGGCTTTGAGCTGGAAATCGTCCACCCGCTTGAGCCACGCATTCTTGTAGGGTGTGAACACGGTGTAGGGCTTACCGCTTTGGGTCAGCACCTCGCTGCGCTCCAAAAGCACATGGTCTTTGAAGGTGTGCAGCATCACGCCATGATGCGCCAGTGCGCCTCGGGTTTGCGCGTCGCGCTGCAAAGCGGCCGGTTCGTCGTCGTGATTGGTGAACACGGCTTGCACGTGCAGCGCCTGCGCCAAGCGGTCGATTTCCGTCACGGCATGGCCCGTGCGCACCAGCAAACGCACCTGCTTTTGCTGCGGCTGACCCAATTGTTGTAGCTGCTCGTCCAAGTCTTTCAACGACTCAAGGATGAACTCTACCCGCCGGTCGGCACGCGGCAGCGGCTCCAAAATAGCGGTGTCGAACACAAACACACACCAGACCTGATCGCAATGCGTCAAGGCACGGTACAGCGCAGCGTTGTCATAGGCGCGCAAATCGCGGCGAAACCACATCAGCCCAGCGGGGTAGTGGGGCAAGACAGAAGTCAGAGGACGAGAAGACATAGACGCATCCAAACAAGAGGGCGGCAACTTAGAATCGGGGGATGTCCTCAGATTCTCCATCGACCAATTTCACCCATCATTTTTTAATAGCAATGCCCGGCGTAGAAGACGAGGTTTTTGCACGCAGCGTGGTGTATTTATGCGAGCATAATACCCGTGGTGCATTAGGGATCGTGATCAATAAGCCTACTGATTTACCCTTGCCTGAATTATTCCAAAAAGTGGATTTGTCCCTGCACCGAGACGACTTGTCCGACCAACCCGTCTTTCATGGGGGACCCGTGCAAACCGAACGCGGCTTTGTGCTGCACGAGCCTTTGGGTGATGGCGCTGAGCCTGTGTATGCGTCCTCGCTGATGATTCCCGGGGGCTTGGAAATGACCACCTCACGCGATGTCCTCGAAGCCCTGTCCATCGGTGCAGGCCCCGCCAAGGTCTTGGTGGCTTTGGGGTATTCCTCTTGGGGCGAGGGACAGTTGGAGTCTGAAATCGCTGAAAACACGTGGCTGACCGTGGAAGCACAGCGACAAGTGATTTTTGATGTACCGCCCGAACAGCGTTACGACCAAGCCTTGGCCTTGCTGGGTTTGCAAATGTGGATGATTGCCCCGGGAGCGGGACGCGCATGAGCACCCCACCATCCAGCAAAGGGCCGTCCAAGCCTAAACCGAAACCCAACTACGGGCCTGATGCCAATTTGCAGGCCACGCCGCAAGTAGCAGCTGCGCACCAATTGTTTTTGGCGATTGATTACGGCCAAAAGCGCACCGGCCTTGCCAGCGGCAACCGCTTGACGTGCAGCGCCACGCCGCAGGGCAGCATCCAAGCCTCGGGCGACGCGCAACTCACGCAAGTGGTGCAGCGCGTGAAAGAATGGCAGCCCGATGCCTTGGTCATCGGCATCCCCTTTCACCCCGATGGCGTGGCCCACGAAAACACCGCCCGCGCCCGCCGCTTCGCCCAAGCCCTGCGCGAGCGCACGCGCCTGACGGTGTATGAGGTGGACGAGCGTTACAGCACCACCGAAGCCTTGTCCCTAGGCGCAAGCAATGCGGATGCGGCTTCAGCGGCCATCATCCTCGAACAATTTCTTAGGAGTCTGCCTTGACTGCATCCTCTGCATCTTCGTCGTCGTCCAGCGTCAGTACCCAAAGCTCGATTCAATTGGACGCGGAGGCGCTGTATCAAACCCTGTTGCGTGGCGTGCGCACCCATCTCGCCATCACAGGCCAGCCCACGCTCTTGGTGGGCGTGGTGTCGGGGGGCGCATGGCTGGCCGAGCGGCTGCACGCCGATTTGGGCTTGTCTGGCGTGGTCGGGCGCATTTCCTCCTCCATGCACCGCGATGATTTTGGCAGCCGTGGACTGGCGCACAGCACGCAGTCGCAATTGCCGTTCGAGGTCAATGGCGCACACGTCTTGTTGATCGACGATGTGCTTTACACCGGTCGTACCATCCGCGCCGTGTTGAACGAACTGTTCGACTACGGTCGCCCTGCCAGCGTCGCCTTGGCGGTGCTGGTGGACCGAGGCGGACGAGAATTGCCCGTGGAAGCCGCTGTCGCTGCCGCCCGCATCAGCCTGCCCACCCATCACAAACTGGCCTTGGCCCGCCATCCAGGCGACGGGCATTTTCATTTTGACGTGGAACTCTCGGCGTGAACACGATCCGTCGTGAACGACACAAGGACTTTTTGCCATGAAAATCCATCGCAATCCTCAACTGAATAAAAACGGTGAACTGATTCACCTGCTGTCCACCGAAGGGCTGTCCAAAGCCATCCTGACGCACATCCTCGACACCGCCGCCAATTTTGTCGGGGTGAGCGACCGTGAGGTCAAGAAAGTGCCGCTGCTGCGCGGCAAAAGCGTGTTCAACCTGTTTTTTGAAAACAGCACCCGCACCCGCACCACCTTCGAAATCGCCGCGACTCGCTTGTCTGCCGATGTCATCAATTTAGACATCGCCCGCAGTTCGGCCTCCAAGGGCGAAACCCTGCTGGACACCATTGCCAACTTGTCGGCAATGGCGGCAGATGTGTTCGTGGTGCGCCACAGCGAAAGCGGTGCGCCGTACCTGATCGCCCAACACGTCGCCCCCCACGTTCATGTGGTGAACGCGGGCGACGGTCGCCACGCCCACCCCACCCAAGGCTTGTTGGATGCCTACACCATCCGCCACTTCAAAGGCGATTTTGCCAATTTGACGGTGGCGATTGTGGGCGACGTGCTGCACTCACGGGTGGCGCGTTCCAACATCCACGCCTTGACCACTTTGGGCTGTGCCGAGGTGCGCGTGGTCGGGCCGCGTACCCTCGTGCCCGCAGACATGGCGGCGATGGGCGTGCGCGTGTGCAACGATTTGAAAGAAGGCATCAGTGGGGCCGATGTGGTGATGACGCTGCGCCTGCAAAACGAACGCATGAGCGGCGCACTGCTGCCGTCCAGCCAAGAATTTGCCAAGAGCTTCGGCCTGACGCAAGAGCGGCTGGCATGGGCCAAGCCCGATGCCATCGTCATGCACCCAGGGCCAGTGAACCGTGGCGTAGAAATCGACTCCGCCGTCTTAGACGGCTCGCGCAGCGTGGTGCTCAACCAAGTGACCTTCGGCATCGCCGTTCGCATGGCAGTGATGAGCATCGTCGCTGGACACCATGCTTGACGATATTTATTTTATAGCTTGTTACGCTTTTACATAAAGCGCCAGATGCCAAAAAGATATGAAATGGATAAACTTTGAACCCATTAAAACCCTTGAAATCGCTGAAGTTTTTAGGAAGCAGTCATGAGGATTTGTGCGCCTTTTCAGCGGAAGTTCGTCATGCCATTGGGGTTGAATTGATGGTGGTGCAATACGGTGGTATGCCGAGTGATTTCAAGCCTATGTCCACAGTCGGCGATGGGGTGTTTGAGATCCGAGTACGAGATGGAATGGGGGCGTTTCGGGTGATGTATGTGGCACGTTTTTCTGAAGCGGTGTATGTGCTATATGCGTTTCAGAAGAAAACACAAAGAACCAGTAAGCTTGATATTGAGCTTGCTCAACGCCGCTACAAACTAATAGGTGATCGTTTATGACCAAACATCAGGATGCTCGTTTTGATGACACCCGCGTGATTGACAGCAGCGGCAATGTGTTTGTCGATTTGGGTTTTGATCCGGCAGAAGCCTATGTGATGGCGTTGCGGGTCGAATTGATGATGAAGCTGCGTGAACGCTTGGAAAGCGAAGGTTTGACCGAGAAAGAGGCCGCTCATCTTTTGGGAGTCACACAACCCCGCGTATCGTCTTTGTTCAAGGGCACATGGCGTGACTTCAATGTGGACACCTTGCTCATGCTGGCACAACGGGCTGGATTGCACCCTCGAATGCAATTTTGAAGATTTTTTGAGACCATCATGGCTCATCTTTCAGGACAATTAGATATGAAATTACTCATCCGCAATGGCCGTGTCATCGACCCCGCAACGGGTTTGGATGCGGTGGCCGATGTCGCTGTGGCGGGCGGGCGCATCATTGCCATGCAAAGGGGTTTGGCTGAGTCTGGGAATGGGTTTACCCCCGACCGTGTGCTGGACGCGCAAGGCTGCATCGTCGCGCCGGGCTTGGTGGATTTGGCGGTGCGTCTGCGCGAACCCGGTCAAGAGCATTTGGGCATGCTGGAAAGCGAGATGCAGGCGGCAGTCGCAGGCGGCGTGACCAGCTTGGTCTGCCCACCCGACACCGATCCGGTGCTGGACGAACCCGGTTTGGTCAATATGCTCAAGTACCGCGCCGAAAAGCTGCACTTGGCGCGGGTGTTTCCCTTGGGCGCGTTGACCAAAGGCTTAAAAGGCCAAGCCTTGACTGAGATGCTGGAACTGACCGAGGCCGGTTGCGTGGGCTTTGGACAGGCCGAAGTGCCGATTGTCGATACCCTTGTGTTGCAACGCACGCTGCAATACGCCGCCACGTTTGGCTACACCGTCTGGCTGCGTCCGCAAGATGCGTGGTTGGGCAAAGGCGTGGCCGCCAGTGGGCCTTTGGCGACGCGCATGGGCTTGTCGGGCGTGCCTGTGGCAGCGGAATTGATTGCCTTGCACACCTTGTTTGAGCTGGTACGCAGCACCCGCGCGCGCGTTCATTTGTGCCGCATCAGCAGTGCAGCGGGCGTTGAGCTGGTGCGTGCGGCGAAGGCTGAGGGCTTGCCCATCACTTGCGATGTCAGCGTTCACAACCTGCATTTGATCGACGTGGATTTGGGCTACTTTGACAGCCGCACCCGTTTGTCGCCGCCCTTGCGCCAGCAGCGCGACCGTGAAGCTTTGCGGGTGGCCTTGGCCGACGGCACGATAGACGCGCTGGTGTCCGACCACACCCCTGTGGATGACGATGCCAAAGCCTTGCCGTTTGCGGAGGCCGAAGTGGGCGCAACTGCCGTCGAGTTGCTCTTGTCTTTGAGCGCCCACTGGGGGAAAAAAGGACAAGGTATCGACTGGCTACAAACCCTCCGCGTATTGACCTACGGCCCTGCACAAGTGCTGGGCGCCAGTCTGGGCACACTAGAGGCCAGCGTGGGTCGCTTGAGTGTGGGCGGGATGGCCGACTTGTGCATCATCCATCCAGACGCATGGTGGACCGTGCAGCCCCGAGCACTGCACAGCCAAGGTCGTCACACCCCTTTTGCAGGACAAGAATTACCCGCCAAGGTGCGCTGCACCTTGGTCGGTGGACAAGTGGCGTTTGAGCAGGAGCCGATGGTTTGAGCGCGACGGTCAGTTCTGCACCTCAGCCTCAGGCACAAGTCCATCCGCTGCACGCTGTGTGGCGCTTGTGCCGGGTCTTGCTGCTGATGGGTCAAGGCTGGGCCATCATCCGGTGGCGCTTTCCCGGTTGGTCTGCAACGCGTCGCCAGCAACGGGTGCAAGCGTGGTCGCGCCAGATGTTGAGTGCTATGGGCATTGCATGGGCACCTGAAGGTGAGCCACCGACGCAAGGGCCGCTGCTCATCGTCGCCAACCACATTTCATGGCTGGATATTTTGGTGATGAATGCAGCGGCTCCGGCGCACTTTGTCTCTAAGGCCGATGTCAAGCACTGGCCCATGTTGGGCTTGTTGATTGCAGGCGCGGGTACGCTGTTCATTGAGCGTGAAAGCCGCCGCGACGCCATGCGCGTGGTGCATGACATGGCCGAGCATTTGCAAACAGGCGACATCCTGGCCGTGTTCCCAGAAGGAACTACCAGCGACGGTACGGCCTTGTTGCCCTTTCATGCCAACTTGTTTCAAGCCGCCATTGCGGTTCAAGCGCCTGTGTTGCCTGTGGCGTTGATGTACCGCGATGCCGCGACCGGTCAGCGCAGCCATGCGCCTGTCTATGTAGGGGATACCACGTTGCTGGCTTCTGTGTGGCAGACCTTGCGCAGTCGGGGACTGGTGGCCCAGGTCTGCTATGGTGAAGCACACGAGGCCAATGGCAGAGATCGGCGGGCGTGGGCAGCACAAGCCCAAGCATATGTGGCGGAATTGATGGCGGATGCCGATCACAGAGCCGCATCTCATCTTTCGTCTTACAACCCATAGGGGATCGTTTTGGAAACAGCGGTGTTTTTGGTGGGCTTGCCCGGGTCGGGCAAAACCACCGTCGGTAAACAATTGGCACGCCGATTGGGTTTGTCGTTTATCGACTCTGACCATGCC
>DLPA01000170.1:0-896 GCA_002479815.1 bacterium UBA7470
AATTCGCCTACGGCCCATGTCGCGCCTGCGCCCAGCAGCACGCCGATTGCGCCACCAACGAGGCTCAAGGCGGTGGCTTCGATGAGGAATTGGGTCAGGATGTCGCGGCCTCTTGCGCCTACGGCCATGCGTAGGCCGATTTCTCGGGTGCGTTCGGTCACGCTCACCAGCATGATGTTCATGATGCCGATGCCGCCGATCAGCAAGCTGATGCCTGCCACCGCAGCCAGCAGCAGGGTCATGACGCGGCTGGAGGCTTCTTGGGCTTGCAGCATCTCGGTTAAGTTGCGGATTTGAAAGGGTTCGTCGTTGCTGTCGGGCTGGACTTTGAAGCGTTGGCGCAGCAGGTCTTTGATGCTGGCTTCCACCGCCTTCATGTCTTGACCGTCGCGCACTTTGACGGAAATCGCCCCGATGCGTTTGAGTTTGGTGGCTTCAGCGCCGCCCCAAATGCGGTTGCGCAGGGTGCTGATGGGGATCATGAGCACGTCGTCTTGGTCTTGGCCCATGCTGTTTTGGCCTTTGGCACTGAGCACGCCGATGATTTTCATGGGCACGCCGCGCACCCGCACGGTTTGATCCACAGGGTCTTCGCTGCCAAAAAGCTCGCGCGCCACCGTTGCGCCTATCCATGCGACTTTGGCGGAGCCTGCGGTTTCTGCCGCGTCAAAGTAGCGGCCCGACACCAGCCCCCAATCACGCGCTTCTAAATAGTCGTTGGTCACGCCGAACACGGTCGTGCCCCAGTTGGTGTTGCCATAGACGACTTGGCCGCTGGTGCGGGTGGTGGGGGCGGCGACTTGCACTTCTGGAATCTCGTAGGCAATGGCTTGCGCGTCTTCTTCGGTCAGGCGTTGGCGGGTTTGTGCGCCCAGCCGCACGCCCGCTTGCGACAC
>DLPA01000170.1:1024-1391 GCA_002479815.1 bacterium UBA7470
CCGATGATGATGCCGAGCATGGTCAATAAGCTGCGGAGTTTGTTGGACAGCAAGGCTTTCATGGCCGAGCGCATGGCGGCTAAGGCGTTCATTGCGCACTCTCTTTCTGCGGCTGGCTCATGCCGGGTTGGGTGATGTCTTCCACGATGCGCCCGTCCCGAAACACGATGCGGCGTTTGGCCCATGTCGCAATGTCCGGCTCGTGCGTCACCAGCACCACGGTCATGCCTTGTTGGTTCAGGGTGTCGAGCAAGCGCATGATGTCTTCGCTGGTGTGGGTGTCGAGTGCGCCCGTGGGTTCGTCGGCCAAGATCAAGGCGGGTTGGTTGACCAAGGCGCGGGCAATGGCCACGCGCTGCTGTTGACC
>DLPA01000170.1:1489-4039 GCA_002479815.1 bacterium UBA7470
GGCGCGGCTGTGGCGGTCGATGGCGCGAACGCCCGCATAGACCATCGGCAGTTCGACGTTTTCGAGGGCGCTGGTGCGCGGCAAAAGGTTGAATTGCTGAAACACAAACCCAATGCGGCGGTTGCGAATGTGGGCGAGTTGGTCGTTGCTCATGCCCTCCACCGCTTCGCCTGCCAGATGGTAAGTGCCGGTGGTGGGGCGATCCAAGCAGCCCAAGATGTTCATCAGCGTGCTTTTGCCCGAGCCAGATGCGCCCATGATGGCGACAAACTCACCCGCTGCGATGTCCAAAGACACACCCCGCAGCGCATGAACCGTTTGGTCGCCCATTTGATAGGTTTTGACCAGCTCACGCACTTGGATCAAGGGTTGGGCGCTTCCTTTTTGTGTCATGGGCGTGCCGCTTTAAAACGGAGGACGTGGGCCAGTGGCGGCGGGTGGCTTGGCGGGGGTGCTGCCCACGGGCAAGCCGGTGATGACGACCGCGCCTTCGCGCAAGACCTCGGCCTCGGGCGATTGAGGGTTGACCAGCAGCTCGGTGCTGGAGCCGTCGCTCAAGCCCAGTCGCACGTTGTAGGCTTTGGGTTTGCCGTCCGCCCCCAGCAGGTAGATGCGGCCTCGGGTGTTTTGGCGGCTGGCGGCTTCGGCCACCAAGGCGGCATAGCGGGGTTTTTGCTCGGGCGTGAGCACGTCGGCAATGCGGGCGCGGATGTCGGCGGTGATGCGTTCACGCGCTTTGGGGCGCTCTTCTGCCGCCAAGTCGCGCAAGGCCATGAAGCGGGGGCGTGCTTCGGCGTAAATCGCATCGACCTTCTCCACTTGCGCGGCGCTGAGTTGCAATTCAGCCACCAGCCGATTGCGAAATTCGGTGGCTGCACTGTTGCCAGCAGCGGGTGGCGCTGACGGCGGTGGTGGGGGCGTATTGTTTGCGCTGGTGGGGGTGCTGGCAGCAGATGGTTTTTGATCTTTTTTGCCGCTATCGCCAGAAGAAGTTGCGGAAACAGCTTCTGTTTTTGAAGCAGAAGGCGATGCGGTTGATGCAGCAGCGGGTGCGGCTGATGGGGTTGGCGGTGGGGGAGCCACAGCCGAGGAACGTGGGGCTTCTGGTGCGCCAGCGCGGGGTCGTCCACCAGCGGGCTGCATTTGGGCGTAACGCTCGCGCTGTTCGGGGGTCAGCAGTTGGCCGATTTGTGTGCGCAGCTCCTGCATCAAAGGCTCACGCGCGGCGGGGCGCTGGTCTTCTGGCAGCTCACGCAGGGCGGCGAATTTGGGGCGGGTTTTCTCTAGCAGGGCATCCAACTGGCTTTGTTGCGCGGCGGTGAGTTGCAAGTCTTGCACCAAACGATCACGCATCGCCATCAAACCGCCACCAGCGGGCGGGGGGCCACCCACACCCGCAGGCTGGGCATGCGCCTCAGACCACAAAGACCAGCTTGGGGCGCTGCTGCGCTGTTCGGGCGGCGGTGGCGAGTTGGGCGGAGGCGGGGCGCGTTCTGGCTCCACGCCTGCAATGCGCACGCGCAAGGCGGAATTGGGCACTTTGAGCACGTTGTCGCGGGTGTCGGTGATGACGCGGACATTGGCGGTCATGCCCGGCAGCAAGCGCCCGCTGGTGTTTTGAAAGCCGATCACCGCCACATAGGTGACGACGTTGGAGACGTTTTGCGCGGCTTTGCGGACTTGTTTCACTTCGCCTTCAAAGGTCTGGCCCGGAAAGGCATCGACGGTGAAGCTGGTTTTTTGCCCGCTGCGAATGCGGCCCACATCGGCCTCGTCGATGCTGGCATCGACCTGCATATCAGACAAGTTTTGGGCGATGACGAACATTTCAGGCGCTTGCAAGCTGGCCGCCACCGTCTGGCCTTGCTCGACGGCGCGTTTGATGACGATGCCGCTGACGGGGGATTTGATTTCGGTGCGGCCCAAATCCACCCGCGATTGCGCCAGCAGGGCTTCACGCTGGGCCACGGTCGCTTGGGCGGTTTTGATTTGCGCTTGGGTCACGCCTTCTTGGGCTTGTGTGCCTTTTAGGGCTTCTTCGGCGGTGGCGAGGGCGGCGCGGGTGCGATCGGCCTCGCTTTGGGCGATGAAGCCTTGGTCGATGAGCTTCAAGTTGCGCTCGTGGACGCGCTTGGCTTCGGACAAATCGGTTTGGGCACGCGACACCGCCGCACGCGCCGCCAAATGATTGGCTTGCGCGGTCAGCACCGAGGCACGCGCAGCATCCAAATCGGCCTCTGCCGAGCGCACGCGGTATTCATAGGTGGCGGGGTCGATTTGCGCGAGCAATTGCCCGGCTTTGACCTCGCTGTTGAAGTCGGCATACAGGGTTTTGATCTGCCCAGAAATTTGCGAGCTGACCGAGACTTGCGACACCGGATTGACGTTGCCCGAGGCCGACACGGTGGCCTGTATCGGCCCGCGTTCGAGTTTGCCTGTGCGATACGCCACCTCAGCCCCAGCCGAACGCTGTTGCCACCACCATGCACCGCCGCCCACGGCCAGAGCCAAAGCGAGAGCACCCACCATCCAAGTAGAAGTTTTCATAGG
>DLPA01000170.1:4168-5829 GCA_002479815.1 bacterium UBA7470
ATTCGCGGCAGCAAAACCGCATTTGGTCGCAAGTCACTCGCCGCCATGCCACGCCACAGGCACAGTCACGCCCATGCCCTTGCATCGCATCTTTCGCGAATCAGGGATGTTCACCCCCTTACAAAAATCAAAGAGCGTTCATCATGCAAACCTTAACAACTGCTGCTTCCGTTCATTTAGTCGCCGCTTTGGGCGCGTTGGTGCTTGGCCCCGTGGCGATGTGGGCACGTCGCGGTCACACGCAGCGCCCTGTGTTGCACCGTTGGGTCGGATTTTTTTGGGTCTTTTTGATGATCGTGGCGGCCTTGTCGGCCCTGTTCATTCGGGATTTCAAACTGCCCAACATCGCGGGCTATACGCCCATTCATTTGCTGGTTCCTGTCACTTTGGGCGGCTTGTTTTTTGCATTCCGCTTGCTGTATCGCCGCAATGTGGCAGGCCATGCCAAGGCGATTCAGGGCTTGTATTGGCAAGCCTGCGTCGGTGCGGGCGTGTTCACCTTGTTGCCCAGCCGCTACTTGGGTCAGTTGGTGTGGGGTCAATGGTTGGGTTTGTTGTGATGGCGTTTGATGTGCGTCAATATCAACAATAAGAATTATTCGCATTCGTGATAAGATGAGCGCATTCTTTCTTTATCAGCCCCGTTGTCCTATCATGATGCGTCGTTCAGTTCTCTCTTCTGGTATTGCTGCTCTTATCGCTGTAAGTTCTTTTCATGCGGCTTGGGCGCAAGACAAGCAGCTCAATATTTACTCAGCGCGTCACTACCAAACCGACGAGGTGATGTACGACACCTTCACCAAGACCACAGGCATCAAAATCAACCGCGTTGATGCCGATGACGCGGGCATCGTGGCACGTTTGAAGGCGGAAGGGGCGGCCTCCCCTGCCGATGTGATTTTGCTGGTCGATGCCGCACGCATGGCTTCAGCAGACGCGCAAGGTTTGTTCCAGCCCATTCAGTCGGCCAAATTGGACGAGGCGATTCCCGCCAATTTACGTGCCGAGCGCACCGCCGCTGGTGTGACATGGACGGGCTTTTCTACCCGCGCCCGCGTCATCGTCTATGACCCTTTGCGCGTCAAAGCCGCTGATGTCGCCACCTACGAGCAACTGGCCGATCCCAAATTGAAAGGCTTGGTGTGTACTCGCTCCGGCTCACACCCTTACAACTTATCGCTGTTTGCCACCATCGTCGAGCGTTTGGGCGATGAAAAAGGCGAGGCATGGCTCAAAGGCGTGGTGGCGAACATGGCTCGTCCACCCAAAGGGGGCGACACCGACCAGATCAAAGCGGTGGCTTCTGGCGAGTGCGGCGTGGCACTGACCAACACCTACTATGCGGCCCGCCTGATTAAATCCAGCAAAGCCGAAGACAAAGCCGTCATGGAAAAAGTGCGGGTGGTCTTCCCCAACCAAGCCACCAGTGGCGCACACGTCAACATTGCAGGCGCAGCCGTGGCGAAGCACGCCAAGCACCGCGAGTACGCCATTCAATTCATGGAATACCTTGCCAGCCCGTTTGCCCAAGACTATTTCGCCAATGGCAACCATGAATTTGCTGCTGCCAAGGGTGTGAAGATCGACAACCCGGCCCTCAAAGCAATGGGCGGCGATGCCTTCAAAGCCGAAAACGTGCCTTTGGCAGCGGTGGCGAAGAA
>DLPA01000176.1 GCA_002479815.1 bacterium UBA7470
GAATGGCTCAAACCCGCCCGCGAAGCCGCCAAAGCGGTGTGCAAACAACGCTATTTGGAATTCGGTTGTGAAGGCCAAGGCGCAAAAATCAAAGGCGCATCGCTGGCGGTCATGGCTGAAAAATACGCCAAGGGCGAATTGGCGCAAGTCATCCAGTGAGGATGACGAGGGGCCGGTTCGCGCCCCTTCCATACGGGTGATATGGGGTACTAAAAAATATAGTAAAAAATATGAGCTGCTTACGCATTCAACATCAGTGTTTTGGCTGATTTCTATCTAAAAATCAGCCTTTTTTATCTGAAAAATCAGATTCAGACAGCAAAAAACCCCGTGTAGTGGGTCTGGGGAACGAGTGAAGAACTGGTTTTTTGGTTTTTCGGTCGTTTTTTTCATGTTAAAAACGTCTAAAAACCTGATGTTACTTGTGTAAGAAGCTCACACTTTTTACTATACTTTTTTATAAATTCATTGCCTTGCCGTCTGCGCCCACGTGGCACGTGACGTGGATGGAGCAGTCTGATTCATCCACCGTGTGAACGAAATGAAGCCAGTCGCTTGAGAACATCGCAACGGCTCGCCAAAAGCCTAGGACAATGGCGACTTTGATCGCTTTTTGCTTTGTATTTGGTTTTGATGATGACCCCAGCCCTCCATACCTCTGCGTTGACTTCTTTAAAACTGTTGGCCCGTGGCAAAGTCCGTGACAACTACGCCGTTGGCAGCGGCCGCATTTTGATGGTCGCTTCTGACCGCATCAGTGCGTTTGATGTCATCATGGGCCAGCCCATTCCGGGCAAAGGTGAAATTCTCACCCGCATGGCCTTGTTTTGGTTTGATCGGCTTGGCCCCAAGGGATTGAACCTTTGCCCCATTCACTTGACGGGCGATGCGCCCGAGAGCGCCGTCACACCCGCAGAAGTGCCGCAAGTGACCGGGCGCTCCATGCTGGTCAAGCGCCTGCAACCGATTCCTGTCGAGGCGGTGGTGCGTGGCTATTTGGCGGGCAGTGGTTGGAAAGAGTACCAAGACACGCGCTCGGTGTGCGGTGTGCCCTTACCCGAGGGCCTGAAAAACGCCAGCAAATTACCAGCCCCCATCTACACACCTGCAGCGAAAGCCGCTGTTGGTGAACACGATGAAAACATCAGTTTTGAGCGCACGGTTGAGATGATCGGTCTGGACTTGGCCACCCGCATCCGCGACATCAGCATACGCCTGTACACCGCTGCGGCGGAAATTGCCCTGACCAAGGGCATCATCATCGCCGATACCAAATTTGAATTTGGTTTGGACAGCGATGGCACGCTCACCCTGATGGATGAAGTGCTCACGCCCGACTCGTCGCGTTACTGGCCTGCCGACAGTTACGAAGAAGGCAAAAACCCCCCCAGCTTTGACAAGCAATACTTACGTGACTGGTTAGAAACAGCCACTGTCGGTGCCGTGTTGTGGGATAAGACCGCCCCAGCCCCTTACTTGCCCCAGGACGTGATTGAGCAAACAGCCGCCAAGTACCGCGAGGCACTGATTCGTTTGGTGGGTGAAGCCCCTCAAGAGGTGTGATTTTCTGTTGAAGAAAGAGGCGAGCCTGCGGCAGTGATTTGTCCGCTCAATCGCACGCTGATACGCAGTCCCACGGCTCCAACTGCCAAAGGGTGCGCGTCTTCCATTTTGATTTCTGCCCCGTGCTGTTGTGCGATCTCATGCACGATGGCCAGTCCCAAGCCTGAGCCGTCCACGTTGGTGCCTAACGCACGGTAAAACGGCTGCAACACCAAGTCGCGTTCGTTCTCAGGAATGCCTGGGCCTGTATCTTCGACTTGCAAAATCTGCACACCGCTGAATTTGTCCACCAACACCCGCACGGTCACCATGCCCCCTTTCGGGGTGTAGTTGAGCGCGTTATCCACCAAATTCCTCACCAGCTCAGAAAGCATGGTCGGGTTGCCCTGAAGGAGACATTCGGATGGTGCGTTGCTGGGGCCTTCATAGCCCAAGTCGATGCTGCGGTCCATTGCCCTAGGCACGGAGTCTTTCACTGCCTCCGTCACAATATGGGCCAAGTCCACAGGATACGTCGGTAAGGTTCGGCCTGTGGTTTCAGCGCGTGCCAAGGCCAGCAACTGATTGACCGTGTGCGTCGCGCGTACGGTGGAGCGGGTAATTTGCTGCAAAGACCGGTGCACATCTTCTGGACGAGTCTCGCGCAGCGCCATATCCGCCTGCATACGCAGGCCAGCCAAGGGGGTTTTCAACTGATGGGCGGCATCGGCCAAAAAACGCTTTTGTGTGGAAAGCGAGACTTTGAGGCGATCCAACAAATCGTTGATTGAAGACACCAAGGGCGCGACTTCCTCTGGGACGAAAGACTCGTCCAGCGGACTTAGGTCGTCCGGCTTACGGGTACGAATTTTTTGCTCTAACTCGTTGAGCGGCTTGATCCCGCGTACCAGCGCCAACCACACCAACAACACCGCCAAGGGCAAAATGATGAATTGGGGCACCATCACCCCTTTGATGATCTCCGTCGCCAGTGTGGAGCGTTTGGCCAAGGTCTCGCCGACCTGCACCAACAGCAACCGCTCATGGTCTGCCCCGCTGTACACCCAAATGTAGGCGACTCGTACATCATCTCCGCGAATCACGTCGTCCCTAAAACGCACTTTCCCTGCTTGTGGCGTTTCGTTTTCAGGTGGCGATGGGAAATCGGGTTCGCCACTCACGTGTTCGTCCTTCAGCCCTCGCACTTGGTGATAAAACAAATCTGTATCGTCCGCCCGCAAAATGTCTTGTGCCTGTCCAGGCAAATGCACGTAAACCTGACCTTGCTTCAGTGCAACCAGTTGCGAAATCGCCAGCAAGTTGTGCTCTAAACTGCGATCGAAAGGTTTGCCCGCAATGTTTTGAGCGACGATCCACGTCAGCGACAAACTCAAAGGCCAGAGCAACAGCAACGGCGTCAGCATCCAGTCCAGAATTTCTCCGAATAGACTGCGTTTTTCCCGCTGGAAGAGGCCGAAATTAGTCACAACACCAACAGTACAGGAATAACGTGGGCACCGACGGCAAAGCGCAACCCCCTAAGAATTGATCTTTTCCAAGCAATATCCCAACCCCCGCACCGTAGCGATCCGAATGGGGCCCTTTTCTATTTTTTTGCGCAAGCGATGGATGTAAACCTCAATGGCGTTGTTGCTCACTTCCTCGCCCCATTCGCACAAGCGTTCCACCAGTTGGTCTTTGCTGACCAGCCGTCCTGCTCGTTGCAGCAACACCTCCAAGAGGCCCAATTCGCGGGCCGAAAGTTCGACCATTTTGCCGTCGATGGTGGCCACGCGCCCTGCTTGGTCATAAATCAGGGGGCCGTGCTTGATCGTGCTGCTGGCCCCCCCCATGCCGCGGCGGATCAGTGCTCGCACACGGGCCTCTAACTCTTGTAAGCTGAACGGCTTGGCCATGTAATCGTCAGCGCCCAAATCCAGTCCTTTGACGCGTTCCTCCACGCTGTCGGCTGCTGTGAGAATCAAGACGGGCAGTGCGGATCCTCTGCCACGCAAACGTCTGAGTACATCCAAGCCGTGCATCCGTGGCAGACCCAAGTCAAGAATCAGCAAATCGAATTCGTTGTTGGTCATCAACGCCGCATCAGCTTCGCTGCCACTGGCCACGTGATCGACCGCTGCGCCTGCCGCACGTAGGGTCCGCAGCAAGCCGTCTGCCAATACTTGATCATCTTCTGCTATGAGGATTCGCATCCGTCGTCTCCTAGGATTCAGTCATGCTATCCGCAGACTTTAAGCATCGCATTTTAGTGCGCCAGTCTCCATCGTTTCACACCGCGTGTGTCTTCGTTGCCCGGGCAGGTACAAAAACGCCGTCTGATGTCGGGCAGTGGGGGGACCGTCTTATCATTGCAGCGCCATAGAAGTAGGTTATTTATGTTCAAGAATTTGATGATGTACGCCGTGACCGCAGGTGTTCCCACCTCGTTGACGGTGTTAGAAGACGCACTGGCGCTGATGCCATTTGAGCCTTGTGGGGCGACTGAGGACAAGCGTGTGGGGTGGTTGCCTGCGCGTGGTCAGGCACATGGACTGTTGGCCGAGTCGGTCGGTGGGCAGTGGATGTTGCGCTTCATGGCTGAAACGCGGGCCGTGCCTGCGGCCGTGATTCAGCGGCGGGTGCAAGAGGTGTGCGAACACATTGAGGCCACGTCAGGACGCAAGCCCGGCAAAAAAGAGCGCCGCGATTTGAAAGAGGAAGCCAAAGCCGCGCTCTTGCCGCAAGCCTTTCCGCGCCAGCAGTCGGTGTGGGTGTGGCTGGACCCGGCCAGCCAATTGCTGATGCTGGACACGTCCAGCAGCGCCCGCGCCGATGACATTTTGACCGCGCTGGTGACGCTTTTAGATGGCTTTGTGGCCGAACCGTTGAACACCGCCACCTCCCCTAGCGTGGCGATGTCCACCTGGTTGGCCGAGCAAACCTCACCCGCCGGCTTCACCATTGGGCAAGAGTGCGAGCTGAAATCGGCCGACGAAAGCAAGGCGGCGGTGCGCTATGCCCGCCACCCCCTGTTGACCGACGAAGTGCGCGATCACATCCGCAGTGGCAAACACCCCACCCGCTTGGCCTTGCACTGGGACGACCGGGTGCAGTTTGTCTTGACCGAGCATCTGCAACTGAAAAAAATCAGCTTTGAAGATCATGTGTTAGAGCAAGCCAAGGCCCAGCGACAGCCCCAAGGCCACGGCGGGGGCGCTTCAGCGGCGGATGATTTTGACGGCAGCGTGTTGATGACCACCGCTGAACTAGGGCCATTGATTCGTGATGTGATCGCGGCTTTGGATGGGCGGACGCAGCACGCACCTGCGGTCGTACTCCGCCCATCTGCGTCCGCCGCCAATGCGAGCGCGGTACGCACCACCGTGGGCCTCTCCGCACCCCCTCCTGTGGCAGACGACGACGGCCCCCCCTTCTAGTTCTGAATGACGCTTCATCAATAATAACGCTGCCATGTCTAAGAAATACCAATTCACCTGCCGTGTAGAACCCCAAGCCTTGCCCGATGAATCCGATCCGCAAGCGAGCGTGTTCGCGTTTGCCTACACCATCACCATCCAAAACACCGGCCAAGTGGCCGCCCAGTTGATCTCGCGCCACTGGCTCATCACCGATGCGAATGGGCACACCGAAGAAGTCAAAGGTTTGGGCGTGGTCGGTCATCAACCCTTATTACAACCCGGCGAAGCCTTTGAATACACCAGCGGTGCGCGCCTACGCACGCCCTCGGGTTGGATGCGGGGCAAGTACTTCATCGTTGCGGTGGACGGTGAACGCTTCGAGGCCGACATTCCTGCCTTTGCACTCGATGCCACCGGTCATGGCGATGGCGTGACACCACGGGTGCTGCATTGACCCGCTCATACGACACTTCTGATACTTCGATTGCATGACCCATCGCTTAGACCTTGCTGAACTTCTATCCCAACTTGACCCGCAAGCGCCGCTGGCGCAACGTCATCTTTGGCTCATGGCCTTGTTGCGCTGGTTGCGGGGTGATGGCGGGGCCGATCCTTCGGTACAGGCATGGCTGGCGCGGGTGGAGTTGTTGTTGGATGCGGCGGCGGCTCGGCCCGAGTGGGTGGCGCGTTGGCATCGTTGGTGGGTAGCGTGTCGTGCTGATGTCGATGTTGCCCCTGTGCTGGCCGATTTGGGGTTTGCACCGCGTACCGCATTCATCAGTGAATTGGGCCAACGTCTGCGCAAGAAGTGGTTGCCAAGCACGCCCGACACCACCGATTTGGCGCAATTGTTTGAGCTGTTATTCCCCGATGCGGGCGATGCCGAGCGTTTGCGGGCACTGCCTCCGGCGCTGTTGCTGCGCTTAGAGCAGCTTTTGCTCCCACATGACGGCAGCGACGACAGCGGTGTGGCGCACGCCAGCCCTGCATCAGCAACGGGGTGCGCTGAACCGAATGGAATGAGTGTGGTGTGGGGCCAAACCTTGTTGGATGCCTTGACCTTTTGCGTGGCCCAAGTCAGTGCCACAGGCTTTGCGTCTGAAATACGGGTGCGTTTGTCGCCTGAGGCGAGGCAAAACCGCACCTTTCACGCCCTGCCCTTGGTGTTTGAGGGATTTCGCGTCGCCGTCTCTACGCACGGCCCGCGCAGCACGCAAGCCCTGCATCAAGCCGATGTGTTGCGAGCACATTTGGCTGCGTGCCAAGCGGCGGCGCAAACGGTGTATGCCCACTTGGACGCGCATGGCATATCGGTCGGCATCGTGTTTCGCCTGCATCAGTTGCGCTTGCGAGTGGCGCGCATCGAGGCCTTGTTGCAAGCCCTGCAAGCCCCGCAAGCGATGGCTGGGGCCGTGGCGCTGTGGGCCGAGTTGATCGAAGTCAGCGACGACAGCCGCAGCGTGCGCCGTTTGATTGCCAGCAGCACGCACTTGACGGCGGCCAAAGTCGCCGAGCGCAGCGCCGAAAGTGGCGAGCATTACATCACCCGCAACCGACGCGAATACCGCCAGATGTTGCAACAAGCCGCAGGCGGCGGTGTTGTCATCGGCTTCACCACTTGGGGCAAATTCTTGCTGTACGGCTTGGCCTTGTCGCCGTTTTGGGCCGGATTCGCCGCAGGCATGAACTACGCGCTGTCGTTTGTGCTGGTGCAATTGCTGCATTTCACCGTAGCGACCAAGCAGCCTGCGGTCACTGCGCCGGCGATGGTGGCGAAGTTGCGCCACATTCGTGCGCCGGGGGCGGTGCGGCGTTTTGTCGATGAGGTCACGCATTTGTTTCGCTCGCAAGTAGCTGCAATTGTGGGCAATTTGGCCTTGGTGATACCAACCGTGGCGCTGATTGCGCTGGGCTTGCAAATGCTGACCGAGCAGTCGATGCTGACAACGGCCCAAGCCGAGCATGTGTTGCACGATTTGAATGTGTGGGGGCCGACAGCCTTGTTTGCCGCGTTCACGGGGGTGTTGCTGTTTGCCAGCAGCATTGTGGCGGGATGGTTTGAAAACTGGTTTGTGCTGCACCGCTTGGATTCGGCACTGGCTTTACACCCCCGTGCCACCCGCTGGCTGGGCGCAGATCGTGCCCAACGCTGGGCCGCGTGGTTGCGCACCCATGTGTCTGGTTTTGCCGCCAATATTTCTTTGGGCCTGATGCTGGGGCTGGTGCCAGCCATCGCCAGCTTTGTGGGCTTGGGCCTAGAGGTGCGCCACGTCACCCTGTCTGCGGGGCAGCTCACCGCTGCGGTGGCGGCTCTGGGCTGGAGCAGCTTGCTCACGCCCGAGTTTGGGCTGGCCTTGATCGGCGTGATGGTGGTGGGGCCTTTGAATTTGGCGGTGAGTTTTTATCTGGCGTTCCGGCTGGCCTTGCGGGCGCAAGCCATCAGCGATGTGCATCGCCAGCGCATCCGTGCCGCCATCCATCGGCGGATACGTCGTTTGCCGTGGAGCTTTGTCTGGCCTCCCGCTGCATCCACGCCGTCCAACGCGCATCACGACGCAAGCAAAGAGAAACACTGATGGGCGAGTTTGAACTGATACGCCGTTATTTTCAGCACGGCCTGCAAAGGCGCGAGATTGCGCTGGGCAATGGCGATGATTGCGCTTTGCTGGCACCCGCCGCCGGCCAGCGTTTGGCGGTTTCGACCGATATGCTGGTGGAGGGGCGGCATTTCTTGTCCACCGTCGATCCTGAAGCCCTCGGTCACAAAGCCTTGGCGGTGAACTTGAGCGATTTGGCGGCGATGGGGGCGGAACCCTTGGCCTTCACGCTGGCCTTGGCCTTGCCGCGTGCCGATGCGCGTTGGCTAGAGGGCTTTTCGCGGGGCCTGCTGGCCTTGGCCGATGCCCACGAGTGCGTCTTGATGGGCGGGGACACGACGGCAGGGCCACTCAACATCTGCATCACCGTCTTCGGGCAAGTCCCACAAGCGCAGGCCTTGCGCCGCGATGCGGCGGTCGCTGGGGACGACATTTGGGTCAGCGGCAGCTTGGGCGAGGCGCGCTTGGCCCTAGAGGTGTTTCGCGGCACGCTGCATCTGGATACTTCTGATTTTGTAGCTGCTCGCGCCCGCATGGAGCGCCCCAGCCCACGCATCGCCCTTGGGATGGCCTTGCGCGGCATCGCCCACGCCGCCGCCGACATCAGCGATGGACTGTTGGGCGATTTGGGCCACATCCTCACCGCCAGTCGCGTCGGGGCGGTGTTGGAGACCGCATGGCTGCTGGACACGTCGCTTCATCGCACCCTGTCGGCTTACCTGAGCACCGATGAGGTGTTGAGCCGGCTCTACCCTTGGGTCTTGACTGGGGGCGATGATTACGAGCTGGTGTTCACCGCGCCCGCCTCTGGGCGCGAGGCCGTGCTTGCTGCGGGTCGTCAGGCCCATGTCGCACTTACCCGCATCGGTCGCATCAGTGCCACGCCTGCGTTGGTGATGTTAGACCCTCAGCAACAGCCCCTCCCCCCCTCAACGGTGGCCCAGTGGCGGGGCTTTGACCATTTCTCCTCAGTGCCATAATCGGTCTGATCTGGCTTGCATTTGCACAGGAGCGGCGCGATGAACACCCCCCCCACCAATCGGCGTTTGGCGATGAAATGGCCTCCTGCGTATGCGGCTTGGACGGTCGCGCTCACACTTGTGGGCTGTGGTCAGCAAGAGGTCTCTTCCGCTCCCACCGCGGGTATTCCTGTCGCCGCTGCTCAGCCCAGTGCCCCTGCGATGACCGCTCCCTCTTTGCCCAATATGGTCTTGCAATGCGATGACTTTGCCACCGTTGCCGCAGGCGACTACATGATAGAAAACAACACATGGGGCAAGGGTCAAATGACGGGGTGGCAGCAATGCGTGGGGCTGGCTCCACATCCTCGCGGCGGCGTGGCGGGCTTGTGGAATTGGGATTGGAAGTATGAGGGCGATCAAGTCAAAGCCTACCCTGAAGTGATTTACGGCCACAAACCCGGCTACCCCAAGTCCACCACCCCCGCCTTGCCCCGTCAGCTCCAACAGCTCAGTGGCGTACAAATGGAGTACGAGGTGCACAGCTCGCGCCAAGGCTCGGGCAATTTATCGCTGGATATTTGGTTCACCAACACCGCCACGCCCACCACGTTCTCTGTGCCGACCATCACGCATGAGGTGATGATTTGGTTGAATGTGGAAGGCACGATGTATGCGGGCGGGCAGCAAGTCGATGAAACCACGCTCAACGGCATTCCCTACAAAGTCTTTGTGGGTGAGCACTTTGGCATGGGCTGGCGCTACATCGCCTTCACCCCTGTCAACGCCACCAGCCCGGGCAAACCGCTGTCGGGCACGCTGGACTTGTGGGCCTACTTCAACTACTTGCGCGACAAAAAATGGCTCAACGCTGATGCGTACTTAGCGGCGGTCAACTTCGGCAACGAAATCATCTCCGGCGCAGGCCAAACCCAGCTCTACCGCATGGCGGTCAAAACCCAAGAAAAATAGCAGTAAAAACCATAGTAAAAAAGTGAGCTGCTTACGCAAGAAATACGCGGATTTCAGCCGATTAAATACTAAAAATTAGGCCAAAAAATCCAAAAAATATCCCCAAAACCTGTTTTTCAGCCCCGAACAAGGGGNNACTCGGCCCTCACTCGTCGCAGCAATGACACGCTGTCCATAGCTGTGCGCCCACTGCCCTTGCCCCTGCACTTGCCACGCGCTGTAGCGACTTCTATACCCCCACTGCCACTCCAGCGCATCTTTACCCGTGCCTTGATAGTGCGTTTCCGCGTGTACTTTCGTCCGCGTTACTCTGCAAAAGGAATAGCAAAAAAAGTGAGCTGCTTACGCAATTTATACGGTACTTTTGGCTGTTTTAATGCTAAAAATTAGGCTTAAAAAACTTAAAAATCTCTCAAAAACCCGTTTTCAGCCTCAATCCACGGGGTTTTTGCGGCTTGGGAAGGCATTTTTTAGACAAAATCACCTGTTTTTAAGCATCAATTCCGCCAGATTGCCCGTATTACTTGCGTAAGCAGCTCACATTTTTTGCTATCTATTTTTTAGGCTGACTCAGCACCAGATGCGTGAGCAGGCCCATCTCTTCATGCCCTGAACGCTGCCATCGCCAACACCCCTGCCATCGCCCCCTGTGGCAAGCCCACCGCTTGCGAGCTGCCGACATGGAACTCACGCGGATTGATGCGAATCAGTCGAGCCGCTGGCGTGTTCAAAACGCGCTGCGTGAAACGGCGCACCGAGGGAATCGCCGTGCCCGCCCCCAGCTCGATCACCACCGGCTGACGTGCCTTCATCAGCCACCGCTGCATGGCGTGGTGTTGGGTGTAGGTGCGCTGCTCCAGCCATTCGCCATCCCCAAACATCAAGATATTGGGTCGTGCCAAGCCGCCGCAATACGGGCAACGCGGGGGCGCATTGCACAAGCGGCCCGAGTCGGGATCGACCTCGGGCACAAAGTCATCTGCCGGCCAGACCGCATCAGTGCAAGGCTTCAAACACTGCAAATGGTGGATAGAGCCATGACATTCTTCAATGGGGTGGCGGGCCTCATGCACATAGCCCGCCTTTTGAAACTGCCCATCGACATTGCTGGTGAACACCGCCCAACCGTGTTTCGTGCGCTCGCCCCAAGCCTTCAGCAGCTCAAAACCCTGATGCGGCTGCGTCTGGCGGTAAAGCTGTAGCCTGTGCCCATAAAACCCCCACGCCAAACTGGGGTCATCGACAAACGCCGCCGGATTGGCAATCGCCGTGAAATCCATCTTCGCCCGCCCCAAAGCCGGATACGCCTGCCAAAACCCCTCATTCCCCCGAAAATCCGGCAACCCCGAATCCACCCCCATCCCCGCCCCCGCCGCAATCACAACCGCATCGGCCCGAGATAAATAATGCGCAGCTTTTTCGTAGAGGGGGGTGAGGTCGGTCATGGTGAGTCATCCTAAAAAGGAGCATTTGAGTGACGTATTAAGTCATCGAAAATTGCAGTGATGACAGGTACGGACACAGAGTTTCCGAGTTGTCGATAAGCAAAAGAGTCGCTGGGATTCAAAATAAAGCCATCTGGAAAGCCCTGCAATCTTGCACACTCGCGTGGCGTGATACGCCTTGGTAAACCATTTTGCACAACGCCTAAACGATGTGCGTCGCTTGTGACGATCGTGATTGAGATGCTGTCAGGATCAAGGAATTTAAATACCTCAAATGACATATTTCCACAGGTTGGGTTGTATTTATTTTCTATTAATCGCAAGTACCCTTTAGATACCAAAGATTCAAGCAAAGATTCGAGGTTGGAATCTTCCCAGAATGTTTTAATTTGCTCCAGTGTTAACTCTTTGCCATCTTGCTCGCTACCGAAGTGTTTTTTACGTCGGTTTCCGATGATGGCATTCATCAGTGCGCGTTCTTCATCGCTGCAATGTCCCTTGGTTCCTAATTCCCACGAGTGCAGTGAATTTCCACCCCTGTAGTCAATCATCCTAACCCCATGCAGGCTCTCAAAAGGTTTTCCTTGCAAGGCATCTTTCAGTTGAGCCATAAACGTGGGAGAGCATAAATACCGTGGATCGACTTGGGGTTCAATGATGTCTCTAACATATCGTATCTCATGATCCATTTCAAAAAGATCATTTTGCTCTATTGTTTTTCTGAATTGATGAGAATCAGATGCTCCTAAATTAGATTTAATACTTAATCTGGGATGTTCATGATGCGAACATACCAAATATGCTCTTACCCTATTTTGTGGAACGCCAAAATTTGAACTATTAAGCAACAGAGTTTCGACTTGATAGCCAAGTGAATTCAAATGCGATACAACTGTGGCAAAGGTGCGCCCAGAATCATGAGTAATAAATCCTCGTACATTTTCAAGAAGCAACAGTTTTGGCTTCTTGAGAGTAGCTTGAATCAGACGTTCTATTTCAAAGAATAAAGTACCTCTTGTGTCAGCAAATCCTTTTTGTTTTCCAGCGTATGAAAACGACTGACAGGGAAAACCTGCCAACAATACATCGTGTTCAGGCAGTTGATGAATCTCTCTTATATCTCCATTTGGAGTTTCTTTATAATTTAGAAAATATGTTTCCTGTGCCTTTTTGTCAATTTCACTAGAAAAAACACATTTAAATTTAATACCATTTTTGTGTAGTGCTGTTTCCAAGCCTTTTCTAATTCCACCAATGCCAGCAAATAAATCTACAAATTTAATCATCTAAATGCACTCGCGTGTTTGATTTCAATAATTATTTTTAATTAAAAAATCAGCTAAATGTTTTATTTCACTGCCAGATAGTGCAACTGTACAGTCACTATGGCTGCATATGATGCCAACGGCGTGTTGACGGATATTTATATTTCCAGCACCATCAATGACATAGCATATTTTATGACCTGCTGCATGAACGCTGGATATGAGTCCTTCCGATTCACGGGCTTTTCTTTCAATCACACTATTGGTAGTCACCTGAAAACTAACTTCAATACCAAAATATTTATGGGTTGGAGATTTTGCAACGACATCAAAATTTGTTCCTTCTCCTTCAACAGAGTGAAATACATTCGGTAATGATGCATCTCTTGAAACAGTCCAATCAGATGGAAGTGCTTCTTGTAAATGCTCGACTACATAATTTTGTGCTAATTGTCCCAATGCATTTGATGTAGCACCTCCAACTTGCCGACTGACTCTAATATAATTTTCTTTTGCGAATTTATCTAATTCTTCTGGATGGCCTAGAAAATTGCCAACAATACACCGGTCTTTAACCTCCATGGGCAAAGAGTCATTTAATCCCAAAGACCCAAACATCAGAAGCATGGCGACATCTTCCATTCTGGGGGTGAATGAGCCGCCTTTTAAAATCGACTTTGAATCAACCCGAAGAGCCGAGTTGGCTAATGAGCACTTATTCTGAATTTCTTGAAACGAATAGATCCAATTTTTACCCTCCCAATCGAAGGATAAAGTTCCATATGGAAAATAATTAGACAGCGGTGGTAATTTATTCAAAGCTTCTCCACCCAAGTCTGTCATGACCATCAAGTGCTTGAGAAAAAGAGGGCCAGATATTGTATTGTTGCACTTGATAATTTGCTTCCATGATAGTGGGTCTTGATTAGCAATTTTTAAAATAGAAATGAATATATCTTGTGTTTTTAAAAGCAAAGGAAGAATACTCACATCCCCTGCCGCAATCAAAATATCTTCAGGCCAATGCAGGACTGCTTTTGATCTAAGTTCAGGAAGGGTTCTTTTGTATTTTGACATTTCAGTACTATTCACTTGAATTTTGCATTCAAATTTTTAAGAGTGGATAAAAGAAGACTAAAGGCTCAATTGATCCACAAGCTAAGGTCTAAGTCCTAAACAGGTAACTTGCCATGATACATCTGCCTTTTGCAGCATACCCCTCTCCCCTCGCCTAAAATCACCCGCCCGTCAAGGAACGCTGCAACGGTTTTACGCCAGGCTTGACGGGGGTCGGATTTGGACTTTCTTTTTACTTCAACTGCGTTCACCTGTGTCATTAGTTTGCTATTTTTTCAGGTGAAGTGTTTGCCATGTTGTCTGCTGTGAATTCTCCTTCTGCTGCGGCATCTGCTGCGTCTGCGGTGCCACCCATGTTGTTGTCGGGCTTAGAGCCTTTGTTTGTGGGCGAGGGCAGTTTGTTTGTCAACATTGGTGAGCGCACCAATGTCACCGGCTCTAGAGTCTTTGCCCGCATGATTTTGGAGGGGCGCTACGAGGACGCGCTGGCCGTGGCGCGGCAGCAGGTGGAGAATGGGGCGCAGATCATCGACATCAACATGGATGAAGCCATGTTGGACAGCCAAGCGGCGATGGTGCGGTTTTTGAACTTGATCGCGTCTGACCCCGACATTGCGCGGGTTCCCATCATGATCGACTCGTCCAAATGGAGCGTCATTGAAGCGGGCTTGCGTTGTGTGCAGGGCAAGTCGGTCGTCAACTCCATCAGCTTGAAAGAGGGCGAGGCCGAGTTCAAGCGTCAGGCCGAATTGCTCAGACGCTACGGCGCAGCCACCGTGGTGATGGCGTTTGATGAGCAGGGCCAAGCCGATACCTATCAGCGCAAGATTGAGATTTGCGAACGCGCCTACCGCGTGCTGGTCGATGAGGTGGGCTTTCCGCCGGAAGACATTATTTTTGACCCCAACATTTTTGC
>DLPA01000058.1:0-9621 GCA_002479815.1 bacterium UBA7470
TTTTTTATTGGTTTGATTTTCGTTTGATCCGACGAGGAGACGTTCATGGACATCGCAGGCAAAGTATTTATCGTGACAGGCGCAGCGTCTGGACTGGGTGAGGGCACGGCGCGTATGCTGGTCGCCAACGGGGGGCGGGTTGTGCTGGCCGATATGCAGGCCGAGAAAGGCGAGGCTGTGGCGCGTGAACTGGGGGGGGCGTTTGTGCGTTGCGATGTGAGCAACGAAGCCGACGGTCAGGCCGTGGTCGCCAAGGCCTTGGAAATGGGTACGCTCATGGGCTTGGTCAACTGCGCCGGCATTGCACCCGCCGAAAAAACCGTGGGCAAAAACGGCCCACACGCCCTCGCCAGCTACACCAAAACCATCATGGTGAATTTGGTGGGCACGTTCAACATGATTCGCTTGGCCGCAGATGCCATGTGCAAAAACCAGCCCGATCCGGTGACGGGTGAGCGTGGGGTGCTGATTTCCACCGCCAGCGTGGCGGCGTATGACGGTCAAATTGGGCAAGCGGCTTATGCAGCGTCCAAAGGCGGTGTGGTGGGCATGACCTTGCCGATTGCGCGTGACTTGTCACGCAACGGCATCCGCAACATGACGATTGCCCCCGGCATTTTCGGCACGCCCATGCTGTTTGGCATGCCCCAAGAAGTGCAAGACGCGCTGGCCGCAGGCGTGCCCTTCCCCAGCCGCTTGGGCACACCGCAAGACTACGCCAAGCTGGTCAAGCACATCATCGAAAACGACATGCTCAACGGCGAAGTGATCCGCTTGGACGGCGCGATCCGCTTGGCTCCTCGCTGAAGTTGGTCTTCTACATCAAACGGCGCAGCACACTCAACAACTGCGCCAGCCGTTTGCCGTAGGGCGGGTAAAACCAATGCCCCAAGGCCCAAGGCGATTGCACGAACACTCCTTTTTGATGGGTGAAGCGCAAAAAGCCGATTTCGCCGTGATACGCGCCCCAACCGCTGTCGCCCACCCCACCAAACGGCAAGCCTTTATGGGCAATGTGCATCAGGGTGTCGTTGACCGTGACACCGCCGCTCACGGTGTGATGCAGCACGCGCTGGCACGCGGCTTGGTCTTTGCCAAACCAATACAGCGCCAGAGGACGAGGACGGGCGTTGATGTAGGCCACCACGTCCTCGAACCGTTCGTAACTCAGCACGGGTAAGATGGGGCCGAAAATTTCCTCCTGCATCAAGCGCGACTCCGCAGGCGGCTGCAACACCAGCACGGGCGCGAATTGGCGAGGATGGGCAGAAACACCACCACGGTCGGCCTCGCAAAGTTCGCGCACTTCAGCGCCTAAGCTGCGGGCCTCGTCCAACAAGGTTTGCAGGCGTTGGTGATGGCGGTCGGTGGCGATGCTGGCGTAGTCGGGATGCCCCACGGGGGACGTGCCAAACAAGCGCACCAAGGCCGCCCGCAAAGCTTGCTCTAAAGCTGCTTCTTGGCCTTTGGGCACAAAGATGTAATCAGGCGCGATGCAGGTTTGCCCGCCGTTGAGCAGTTTGCCATGCAAAATTTTGACGGCAGCCTCGCTCAAATCACAAGAAGCATCGACGATGCAAGGCGACTTGCCGCCCAACTCCAAGGTCGTAGGCGTGAGGTTGCGTGCGGCGGCTTGCGCCACTTTGCGCCCCACGAGGGTCGATCCGGTGAAGAACAAATGATCGAAAGGCAAATCGGCAAAGGCTTGCGCCACATCGGCCCCGCCTAGCACCACTTGCACATCGGCGCGGTCAAAGTGTTGATGCAGCAGCTCTGCCAGCAAGGCCGAGGTGCGCGGGGTCAACTCACTGGGCTTCATCATGACCCGATTGCCCGCCGCCCACGCTGCCGCCAATGGCCCCAGCGTCAGTTGCAAGGGATAGTTCCACGGCCCGATGACACCGACCACGCCCAGCGGCTGGCGCTGAATGTACGCATGGGCGGGTTGCAAATAAATGGGCGTACCCACACGCTGAGGCTTCATCCATTTGGGCAATTGGCGCAGCAATTGGCCGATGGTGGCCCGCAGCACAAAAAAGTCGGCCACCTCGGTCAAGGCTTCAGAGCGCACGCCAAAATCCGCCTGTACCGCTTGCGCCAAGGCGGGGCCATGCGTGTCGATCAGGCTCAACAGGCGCGTCAGGCGCTCACGTCGCCATGCCAGTGGCACGTCGGTCTGCGCTCGGCTGGCTTGGCGCTGGGTGGCAAAGCCATCGGTCAATGCTTGCAAGTCGGGGAAGTCGGACGTGTCTAAAAAGGGGGTGAGTGGTGCGTTCATGCCTGCATCTTACGCAAGACTGACTCAATCTGAATAGAGTTCAAACCCCAATCTGGACGATACCCGCCTGAATGCCAAAAACCCACTGTCGCCTTCTATACTGAGCCTCTGTTATTTTTTTGGAGACAGCGTATGCAAAAAACTCCCCTTACACACCCCATCACCTCCCCCATCACGCGCCGCGCCCTGACGTGGAGCCTAGGACTTTTGGGCCTCGTCGCCGCCAGCAGCACATTCGTCCATGCGCAAAGCTTTCCGAGCAAACCCATACGCATCGTGATTGGCTTTCCAGCCGGAGGGCCGCTGGACCAACACGCACGCCTATTGACCGACAAATTGCAAGCCGCCCTAGGCCAGCCCATCATCATCGACTACAAGGCGGGTGCAGGAGGCACGGTCGGCGCACAAGAAGTGATGCGTGCCCCAGCAGATGGCTACACCCTGCTGCTGGCAAACACGGGCACGATGGTCATCAACCCCGCGCTCTATCAAAAACTCCCCTACCAAACCCTGCGCGACTTCACCCCCGTGGCCCGCACTGCCATGCAGCCCTTGGCCTTGTTGGTCAACCCCAACGTCCCTGCCAAAACGCTACCGGAATTTGTGGCCTACGTCAAAAGCAAGCCCGGCCAAATCAATTACGGATCGGCAGGCAATGGCGGCATCAGTCACTTAGTGCCAGAAATGTTTAAAAACCGCACCGACCTTTTCATGGTGCACATTCCCTACCGTGGCAGTGCGCCCGCGTTTACTGATTTGATGGCAGGACAGGTCCAGTTCATGGCCGAAAGCATTCCACAAGCAGCCAACTATCACAAACAAGGCAAAGTCCGCGCCTTGGCCGTCACCAGCAAAGAGCGCAATTCGGCTCTGCCCGACATTCCGACGGTCATGGAAACCGGCATTAAAGACTTTGAAGTCGTGGGTTTTTATGGCTTTTTGGCCCCTGTGAGCACACCGAAAGACGTGGTGAGCAAACTATCAGACGCTTTCAGACAGGTACTGACCATGCCTGATATTCGTCAGCGAATGATCACCCAAGGTGCAGACCCTGCCTTCTTACCCAGTGAAGATTTCAGCAAGTTTTTAGCTGCAGAAATGCCACGCTGGGCTGATGCAGTGCGACATTCGGGTGCCAAATTAGACTAGTCTAGAAGGGATCATCCCTAAACTACAGCACTGGCGTTGCTTGGTATGCGCTCAGTCAATTGCCAGCAGGCGATTGATGACACTCAGGTCTTGCACGGACAGTTGGCCCGTGGCCTGTCGCAGCTTCAAATGGCCGACCAACACATCGTAGCGGGCCTTCGCCAAGTCCCGCTTGGTTTGGAACAACTGGCTTTGCGCGTTGAGCACGTCGATGTTGATGCGTACACCCACTTGATAGCCTAATTTGTTCGCATCTAAGGCACTTTGGCTGGAAACTTCAGCCGCTTCCAAGGCCTTGGCTTGTCCGTTGCCCGATTGCACACCGAAGAAGGCGGCGCGTGTGGCTTGGCTCACGGCACGCTTGGCTGCTTCCACATCGCTTTCAGCCTTGCTTTCTAAAGCCAAGGTTTCCTTGATGCGGTTTTCGATGGCGTAGCCACTGAACAAAGGCATGTTCAGTTGCACCCCAATACTGGCGGTGTTGCTGCGCAAGGGGTTGCCTGTGGTCGTAGAGGGCGAGCGGGCGATTTGATACTGGGCGGTCAAGTCCACCGTGGGGCCGTTGGCGGCTTTGGCTTTGGCGGTTTCTAAGCGAGCGACGGCCAAGGCCGTTTGTGCTTGCACCACACTGGGGTGCGCTGTTTCGGCTTGTTGCACCCACGCCGTGACCTCGTTTGGGGCCACGTCAGGCAAGTTGACGGGGGTACGCAAGGGGTGAGGACGGGCGTCGGTTTTACCCGTTAAATTGTCTAACGCCAGTTTTTTGACGCGCAAATCGTTGTCCGCCGCAATTTCTTGGGCTTGCACCAAATCAAACCGCGCTTGGGCTTCGCGGGCATCGGTGATGGTGCTGGTGCCCACTTCAAAATTGCGCTTGGCAGCAGCCAGTTGTTCGGCGACGGCGGTTTTTTGTGCCTGCACAAAGGTCAGGGTGTCTTGCGCCGCCAAGACATCGAAATAGGCTTGGGTGATGCGAACGATCAAATCTTGCTCTACGGCTTGCAGTTGGCTCTGTGCCACGGCCAAGGATTTTTGGCCTTGCTCAAACGCCAGTTGATTGGCAGGACGATACAAGGGATAACTGCCTGACAGCGCCACGTTTTGGCTGTTGAAGCTGCGGTCGCGCACGGGACTGGCATTGTCCACATTCGTCCAACTCATGCCACTGGACAAGCCTGCGCTGGGTAATAGGCCTGCACGCGCCTGCTCTGCTTTGGCAGCCGCCGCATCGTAGGCCAAGCGAGCAGATTGATAGCTCGCGTCATACGCTTTGGCGACCTCATGCAGTTCAGCCAAGCTCTGTGCCTGAGCCGCACCACCCAGTCCCACCATGCAGACCACGCCCCACGCCTTCAGCGTCCGTCCAAGCGGGTGTAGACGCAAGCAAGAAGCGGAAAGAGAGGGTAAGACGTGAAAACCGAACGCGGGCGATGTGGCTGAAGTCATAGAGCTATCCTGAAAAAGCAAACGAAAAAGAAAACAGTGAACGCAATACGTGACGAGCAAGGCTCAATACACCGGCACACGCGGGTCATGCTCCACCGCCCATGCGTGTATTCCACCTTGGATATTCACCACTTGCGTAAAGCCTTGCTGCATCAGGAAATGGGCCACTTGGGCGCTGCGTGCGCCGTGATGACACAAACAGGCGATGGGCCGGTCACAATCAAGCTCTAGATACCGAGCGGGAACGGTACGCATGGGCATGTGGATCAACTCAAACCCGTTGCTGGCAGCATCGCCTTGCACCGCAGCGGTTTGGAGTTCCCAAGGCTCACGCACGTCCAAGACCACGGGCAATGGCGTGTCGGCAGTGGTGGTGTGTTGTACCCAAGCGGGTATTTGTTGGGGGGCTATTTGCTGCATGGTGAACGATCAGAAGCGGAAGGTCGAGCCTTCGGGGAAATTTTTTAAACGAGGAGCCACATAGTCCCAAGGTTGTACCGTGGCATACGAGGTGTCAGACACGCGGGTGACGATGGTGGCCCGCATGATGGGTTCATGGCCCACCACCGCAATCAAGCGACCACCGACCTTGAGCAGCATGAGCAAATCTTGCGGTACTTCAGCGACAGAGCCACTGAGGACGATGACGTTGTAAGGCAGCAGTGCCTCGCACGCCTTGAAGCCCCACGCTGCTGCGTCTGCCTGTCGCACATCCACATTGGTGATGCCGGCTTGCTGCAAGTTTTGACGCGCTTGAGCCGCCAGTTCGGGCACGATTTCTAGGCTCAAGACTTGTTTGGCTTGTTTACCTAACAAAGCAGCCATATAGCCTGTGCCCGTGCCTATATGCAGCACGGTATCGGTGGGCTGTACAGCGGCATCTTGCAGCAAACGGGCTTGCACCTTGGGTGCCAACATACACAGGCCGGCTTGGGCGGGCTGCGTCATGGGCACATCCAAATCGGCAAAAGCCAGATTGCGATAGACCGCAGGTACAAAATCCTCACGGCGAACGGCGGTCATCAGCTCCAAAACTTTAGAGTCCACCACCTCCCAAGGACGGACTTGCTGCTCAATCATGTTGAAACGCGCTTTATCAGTATTGAGGGGGGACTGGGACGTAACAGTGGACATTAAAATTACTCCTAGGGGTACATTAGCGGGACTACCTCTGATTTTAAGGGGCGGTACTGCTTTCTCCCTTGCGTTGTGTGGGACTTGTGAAGAAGCGTTTGAACCAATGCCCCAAATCGTCCATGTAGCAATACACCACGGGCACGACGACCAGGGTCAAGATGGACGAGGTAATCACCCCGCCAATGACGGCTTGGCCCATAGGCGCACGTTGCTCTGAGCCTTCGGACAAGGCAAACGCCAAGGGAATCATGCCCGCCACCATGGCTAAAGTCGTCATCAAAATAGGGCGCAAGCGCACCTTGGCCGCCAAGAGCAGGGCTTCGGTGCGATTCATGGCCGGCATATCAGGTGTGCCTTCGCGGGCGCGGATGGCGAAGTCCACCAACAAAATGGCGTTCTTCGTCACCAAGCCCATGAGCATGATGATGCCGATCACTGAAAACATACTCATGCTGGAGCCAAACATCATCAGCGCCAGCACCACGCCTATCAGCGTCAGTGGCAGTGAGGTCATCAGCGCCAGCGGCTGCAAGAAGCTCTTGAACTGGCTGGCCAAAATCATGTAGATGAAGATGATCGCCATCGCCAAGGCCGACACCGCGTAGGCGAAGGATTCCTGCATATTTTTGGTCGAGCCGCCAAATTGGTAACGATAACCCGGCGGCCAAGTCATGCCGTCTAGCACTTTGCGAATGTCGGCAGACACCTCGCCTGCGGTACGTCCATAGACGTTGGCGGTGATGGAGACTTCGCGGTTGAGGTTGCGGCGGTTGATTTGGTTCGCCCCCGTCGCGGCTTGCACGTCGGCAATTTGGCCCAAGCGCACGATGCGCGGGCTGCCATCGGCCTGAGTTCCGACGACCAAGGGCAAGCGGCTCAAATCCTCGGGGTGTTGGCGCAGCTCGGGCGGCAGGCGCACGATGACATCGTACGTTTGATCGTCTGCCGCACGCCAATTGCCCACCGTCTGCCCGGCCACCAAAATTCGCAGCGAAGAGGCCACACTGCCCACGCCCACGCCTACGTCAGAAGCGGCTTCGGATTTCAGGCGCACATCAATCGTGGGCTTGTTGGGTTTGACGGAGGAGTCCAAATCGACCAAGCCAGAAATGGGGCGGATTTGCTTCATCACCTCGACGCTCAAACGCTCTAGCTCGTGCAAATCGCTGCCCATGAGCGAAAACTCCACCTGCTTATTGCCGCCCACCGCATCCAGCAAGCCCACATGGGTGACGTTGATGCCGCCCACCGAACGCAGACGCTCGCGCAATTGGGCAGAAAGTTGATCGGCACTCAGGCTGCGGTCTTTGCGATCGACCAAGCGGATGTAGAGGTTGGCGTAGATTTTTCCTTGTGCATTGCCGGTGTTGATGGTGGCGACGGTGTAACGCACTTCGGGAAACTCGCGCACGATGGCATCGACTTGCTTGGCTTTTTGCTCGGTCGTTTCTAGCGACGAACCCACGGGGGCATGAAAGGTCAAACTGGTTTCAGAAAAATCAGCTTTGGGCACAAACTCCGTCCCGAGCAAAGGCACCAAGACGATGCTGGCGACAAACACGCCCAGCGCCAACGCCAAGGTGCTGAGTTTGTGCCGCAGCGACCACGCCAAGACGTGTTGATAGGTCTCGGCCAAATCATCTTGCAACTGGTCAATCCAACCGGTGACGCGGCCTATGGTGTGGTCGTACCAGCCCTGTCGTGGGCCGCGTGCCTGCCCGTGGGCATGAATAGACGGGTCGTGCCAGACCGACGACAGCATGGGGTCGAGCGTGAAGCTGACGAACATGGAAATCAAAATCGCCGCCGCCACCGTGATGCCGAATTCGTGGAAGAACTTGCCGATGATGCCTTCCATAAAGCCAATAGGCAAAAACACCGCCACGATGGATAGCGTGGTCGCCAACACCGCCAGCCCGATTTCGCGCGTGCCATCCATCGCCGCATCAAACGCCGATTTGCCCATTTGCACATGGCGCACAATGTTCTCGCGCACCACAATGGCATCGTCGATCAACAAGCCCACGCTCAAGGACAGCGCCATCAGTGTCAGCATATTGATGGTGAAGCCAAACATCTGCATCACCATGAAGGTGCCGATCAAGGCAATCGGCAAGGTCAAGCCCGTGATGATGGTGGAGCGCCACGAGTTGAGGAACAAAAACACGATCAGCACCGTCAACACCGCCCCTTCAATCAGGGTTTGGCGCACATTGTTCACCCCCACGCGAATGGAGCGTGAGCCGTCTTGCACTTCTTGCAGCTTGTAGCCTTGGGGCAATTGGGCCTGCATCTCTTTCAAGGTCGCTTGCAAGCCATTGACCACGGCGATGGTGTTCTCGTCTTGCGTTTTTTGGATTTGCAGCACCAAGGCCCGTTGACCGTTGAGCAGCGCCACATTTTCCTGCTCCAGCGCACTGTCCACCACCCGCGCGACTTGATGCAGCCGTATGGCCTGCCCCCCGCGACGGGTGACGATGATATGCCCAAAGTCTCGCGGATCGTCCATACGCGCTTGCAACTGCACCACGCGCTCTTGGTGGGCGTTGCGCAGCGTGCCCAAGGGGGCATCTTGGTTTTCGGTGCGCACCGCCGCCACGATTTGATCGGCGGTGATGCCCAAGGCCTCCATCGCTTGCGGTTGCAACTCGATATTCACGGCCCGGCGTGAGCCGCCGACGATCGTCACCGCCCCCACGCCACGCACATTTTCAAGGCGCTTTTTCAGGGTTTGCTCGGCCCACAGCGTCATCTCTACTGGATTGGGGGCACGAGTTTGAGCCGACTTGACGGCTTCTGCGTCTGGCAGCACCGCCACCGACCACACGGCACGGCTGGCGGGATCGAAGCGCAGCACCTTAGGCTCTTTTACTTCGGTACGCAAACTGGGTTTGAGCAAGGCGATTTTTTCGCGCACGTCTTCAGCGGCTTTGCGGCCTTCCATGTGCAAGCCAAACTCGATGATGACCACCGACTGGCTTTCATAGCTGCGCGACGTGAGCGAGTTGATGCCTGCAATGGTGTTGACCGCTTCTTCCACCTTCTGGGTGACTTCGGTTTCGACAATCTCAGGCGCGGCTCCCGGATACTCCGTTGTCACCACCACCACGGGAAAGTCGATGCTGGGAAACTGATCCACTTGCAAGCGTTGCAAGGCAAACATCCCCATCACCACAAAGGCCAACATGACCATTGTGGCAAAGACGGGATTGCGTAAAGAAACTTGGGTGAACCACATTATTGGGCCGCTCCACTGGCAGCCGCTTGCCACTTGACGGCGGTTTTTTCCTGCATCAAGCCCGCCGTGACCCTCAGCAGCGGGGTGTGCTCGGGCAGGGCATCGGTGAGGACGTAAGGCTCACTCCAACGCCCATCGGCTTCGCGCAGCGTCCCACGCGCTTGCACACGCAGGGGGAGATGCTTGATCTGCTGCGTCTCGCCCTCTTGCACGATCACTTGCACATAGGGCTGGGGCTTGTCGTTGCGTATGCTGCTGGCGGGCAGGGCCACGCCCTCACGCTCGCCTATCACGATGCTGCCCTTGGCAAACAAGCCATGCCGCAAGCCTGTGGCGGGGCTGAGTTTGAGGTAGGTCATGACGCTGCGGCTGG
>DLPA01000058.1:9731-14249 GCA_002479815.1 bacterium UBA7470
ACTTGCACCAAGGCGGCATCGGCGGGCGGCAAGGCCACTTCCAACTCCAGACCGGACAAATCGACAATTTCTAAGACCCGTGCATCCACCCCCACACGCTCGCCGTTTTGCACCAAACGGGTGGCGACTTGCCCGCTGATGGGGCTGCGTAAGGCCGTGTCGGTCAAGGACTTTTTCGCCACGTCTGCGGCGGCCAAGGCCGCACGGTGGCTGGCTTGCGCCGCCTCTAGGTTGGCCAGCGAAGTGTCTAAGGCTGTTTTAGAGATGAACTGCTGCTGCACCAAGGCTTGGTTGTTGTGGTGGGTGCGTTGGGCTATCGCCACTTGAGCCGCTGCGGCTTGCGCTTGCTGATCGGCTTGTTGCACGCGGGCTTGGTATTCGGTGGTGTCGATGCGCGCCAAGACTTGTCCGGCCTTGACGACATCGCCCTCGCGCACCTGCAAGCCTTGCAACTCGCCAGCCACCTTGGCCTTGACCGCAGCGGTATTCAGCGCCCGTACCGTGCCGGACATGGGGACGGTTTGCGTCAGGCGCAAGGTGCGCGTCAGCACCGCATCCGCCCCTTGCAGCTCAAACACCGTCGGCTGCCGCAAAGCGACTGCGGCTTGCTCCGCTTGTGCTTGCTTGGTCTGTCTGGCTTTGAACGCACGCAGCACGCCGAACACCAAGCTGAGAACCACCACCGCCAGCACCAGCCATTTCAGCCACGGCTTAGAAGAGGAACGAGAAGGAGAAGAAGAAGCGACAGATGAAGTCATGCAAACGTCCTTGATGTGTGTTGTTTCTGTTGTTTCTTTTATTTCTCCAAGCCTTTGAGCAAAATCTCTGCTTGGCTGGCGATGAAGGTGTGGGGTTCAATCGGCCCCCCATCGGCACTGTGAACCGCACAACAGGAGCCCATGGAGTGCTTCCACATGATGATGAAAATCATGGGGGCGATGATGCTGTAAATGGCCAAATCCACGTTCAATGCCCGAAATTCCCCTCGGTCTATGCCACGCTGCAAAATTTTGCGAATCAAATGATTGCCGGGGATGATGACCTCTTGCCGATAAAACTCGGCCAAGTCAGGAAATTGCGTGCCCTCGCTCATCACCAGCTTCGTGATGCCAGACGCGGGCGTGTTGCCGATGCGCTCCCACCACTGCTGCATACAGTAGCGCACCATATCCGCCGTCGGCCCCGTAAAGCTCTCAAACTCGGCGTTCCATTCGTCAAAACGGCCGGCAATGTTTTCGCGCACCACCGCCTTGAACAAATCCAACTTACTGGGGAAATACAAAAACAGCGTGCCTTTGGACACCCCTGCGCGGCGGGCGACTTCTTCCACTCGTGTCGCGGCAAAGCCTTTTTCGACGAATACCCCTAAGGCGGCCTCTAACAGCTCGCCCGGACGGGCATCTTTGCGACGCTCGCGCCGCACGCGCGGCTCCTGCGGCTGCGCAGGGTTGAGGGATGAGGGGGAAGAAGTATCCATATTAAATTGCTGACCAATTGGTCATTAAGTGTAGCTGATTGCAAGATCACGCCTGGATCACCGCGTGTAAAAACCACGTAAAGCTGGATGAAGTGGCACGCCGTGAGCCACGGCTTTGGTTCTAAACCCCATCCCTTAGGGCGGATGCGAATACTGCTGGGCCAATGACTCGAACGCTGCCAATTGTGGGTCCAGCCCCGTTTCTGCTTCTAAAAGCTGCGCGACGGCGGGGGCGATGGCGACTGCCCGTGCCGCATCCAAAAACAACAAACGATGCCGCCTTGCCAGCACGTCTTCCACAGTGACGGCGTACTCGTGGCGTGCGGCAAACCGCACCATGTTCTGCGTCAGGTCTGCACACAAGAGGGCATCGTTGGGGGCTTGCGCCTGCACCCAAGGCCACTCATCCCCATAGCCGTGATGCGTGGGGGGCAAGGCTTGCGCTTGTCTGGCTCCCATGAGTTTGAGGTGGGCCGTGGTGCAAGGCCCACAAGGGGGCAGCAGTTGCGCGGCAAGGCAGCGGTTGAGCACATCCTCTGCAATGGCGCGGTAGGTGGTCCATTTGCCCCCCGTCACCGTGACCAAGCCGCTGGTGCTGAAGGCAATGGTGTGCTCGCGGCTGAGGTGGCGGGTGTCTTTCGGATCGCGCGGTGCGACCTCTGGTTTGACCAAGGGGCGCATCCCCACCCAAATGCTGCGCACATCACTGCGGCTGGGGGCGACGCGCAGGTACCGCGCCGATTCGTCTAATATAAACGCCACCTCTTGCGCCAAGGCTTGCGGTTCACGCGCCAGTGCGGGGCGGGGGGTATCGGTGGTTCCTAGAATCACCTTGCCCAGCCACGGGACGGCAAACAACACACGCCCATCGCGGGTGTGGGGCACGAGCAAGGCGTTTTCGCCTGGTAAAAAATGGGCATCCACCACCAAATGCACGCCTTGGCTGGGACTGACCAAGGGCGGGGGCGGCGCTTGCCCTCGGCCCTTCGCGTCCCACTGGCGCAGTTCATCGACCCAAATCCCCGTGGCATTGACCACGCAACGAGCCATGAGGCTGAAGTCTTGTCCTGTCCAAGCATCACGCCCCTGTACCCCGCACACCTGCCCTGCCGCGTCGTGCAACAGCCCTGTGACCGCACCATAATTCAGCAACAAAGCGCCATGCAAAGCGGCGGTACGCGCCAGTGCGAGGGCCAAGCGCGCATCATTGAACTGCGCATCCCAATACCGCACGCCGCCCCACAAGCCCTTCGTTTGGGCGTTGGGCAACTGCGCCAGCGTTTCGCCCCGACTCAGCCATTCGGTGCGTCCCAAACCTGCCGATCCCGCCAACACGTCGTACAAGCGCAAGCCCGTGCCATAAAAGCCTGGCTCCCACCAGCGGTAAGCGGGCATGACAAAAGGCAGGGCTTGCGACAAGTGCGGCGCGTTGCGCAGCACCGTTGTTCGCTCGCGCAGCGCCTCTCGCACCAAGCCGATATGGCCTTGCGCCAAGTAGCGCACGCCCCCGTGCAGCAGCTTGGTGGCACGCGAGGACGTGCCTTTGGCAAAGTCGTGCGACTCCAGCAACACCACCCGCAAGCCCCGTGCAGCCGCGTCCAAAGCCACCCCCAAACCCGTGGCGCCGCCCCCCACCACCGCCAAGTCGTAAGGCTGAGATGCGGCAGTCAAGGTGTGAAGCAAATCCTTGCGATGCGTCAAAAGCGGTGCAGTCATGAAGCACCATCATAAAGTGACAACCCAACTCAGCCATCTTGAAAGGCTCAGGAAAAATCAAAATAAATAGCAAAAAAAGTGAGCTGCTTACGCAATTAAATAGGCATTTTTATCGGTTTTAACACTTAAAATATGGCATAAAAACACCAAAAATAAGCTTTAAAACCGTTTTTCTGATCTGAAAAACGGTTTTTTTGCTGTTTGAACTTCATTTTTTCAATAAAAACAGTCTATTTTTCGTATTAAATAGTCCAAAAGCTACGCATGAATTGCGTAAGCAGCTCACTTTTTTTACTATGCTTTTTATGATCTCATTTTCGTCCTTCCACGCGCCTAGGCGAGGATTAAGAGATGGATGGGCATGGAGGGGCGGGCGCTGTTTTCATTGCGGCACAACCGCCGTCACCTCAATCTCGACTTGGGCGCGGTCTTCAATCAGGGCGCTGACTTCGATGGCGGTCATCGCAATGTCAAAGTGGCCGATGACTTCCTTGAAGGCTTTGCCGATGGCGGGTGCTTGGGCCAAGTAGTCGCGTTTGTTCGTCAAGTACCACGTCATGCGCACGATGTGTTGTGGGCGTGCGCCTGCTTCGTGCAGCACTGCCACCACGTTTTCTAGGGCTTGACGCACTTGCTCGGCCAGCACATCCGAATGGAACACACCCTGTCCATCCCAACCGATCATGCCCGCCACAAACACCTGTCGGCCTGTGGCGCTCACGCCATTGGCATACCCTTTGGGACGGGGCCAGCCCGAGGGCAGTAAAGGGGTGTGCATGAGGTTCTCCTAATAAATAAAGACGATGTGGGAATCACACCCCGATGTAGCGTTGCCACAAGCTGGGGTCGGCGGCCAAGGCGGAGGAAGTGCCCTGCCATACCACGCGCCCACGCTCGATCAGGGTGTGGTGGTCGGCCAAGGCAATCAGGCGTTGCACGTATTTGTCGATCACCAAAATGCTTTGGCCTTGCTCGCGCAAGGTGTGCAGGCAGCGCCAAATGTCTTCGCGGATCAAGGGAGCCAAGCCTTCGGTGGCTTCGTCCAAGATCAGCAAATGCGGATTCGTCATCAGGGCGCGGCCTATCGCCAGCATTTGCTGCTCGCCGCCCGAGAGTTGGTTGCCCATGTGCGTGTGCCGTTCGGCCAGACGCGGAAACAGCGCATACACCCGCTCCAGCGTCCACGGCTGCGTGCTGGCGTTGCGGCGCGAGGCGAAGGCGACCAAGTTTTCTTGGACGTTGAGGTTGGGGAAAATCTGCCGCCCTTCCGGCACGACCGCCAGCCCCATGCGGGCGATGCGATCGGGCGGCAAGTGCTCGATGCG
>DLPA01000100.1:0-340 GCA_002479815.1 bacterium UBA7470
TGGGCTGGCCCGCCAAGCCCGGCAGCATGGGCAAGGGCTATCCGGGCCACCGCGTCAGTGTCATCGACGAAGCGGGGCACGAATGCGCCGATGGCGTGGTGGGTGAAGTGGCGATTCACGCCCTCAGCCCCAACGGTCAAGCCGACCCGATTTTCATGCTCGGCTACTGGCGCAAGCCCGATGCGACCCGCGCCAAATTCACTGGCGACCCCGCCCAAAGCTGGTTCAGAACGGGCGATTTGGCGCTGCGCGATGCCGATGGCTACCTGTGGTATCAGGGCCGCGCCGATGATGTGTTCAAAGTCGCGGGCTACCGCATTGGGCCGGGCGAGATTGAAAA
>DLPA01000100.1:439-1203 GCA_002479815.1 bacterium UBA7470
CGGGGGGCGTTGGTCAAAGCCTATGTCGTGCTTGCTCCTGATACAGAAGCTGCTTACGCCTCATATAAATGCGCTGATGGCAGTTTTGATGCTGAAGGTATGGCCCCACTGGTGGCGGAGTTGCAAGCCCACGTCAAAGGCCAATTGGCCCCGTATGAATATCCCAAAGAAATTGAATTTGTCGCATCTTTGCCCATGACCACCACGGGCAAGGTACAACGCCGCATCTTGCGCTTGCAGGAGGAAGCGCGAGCCACGCAAGCACAGTCGGGCACATTGCCGTAACATTCCTGCCCATTGCCACCCATTCTCACCCTCTTATTTTTTAACCCCCGCATGAGCACTTCTGATCTCTCTTTCCCTTCCGTGGCCTTGGGCCAAAGTGGGCTGTCTGTACCCCCCATTTGTTTGGGCACGATGACGTTTGGCGAGCAAGTCTCGCAAGACGCGGCTCATGCCATCTTGAACCGTGCGTTGGAGCGAGGCGTGAATTTTCTGGACACGGCAGAGATGTACGCCGTGCCTGCCAAGGCCGAAACGTGTGGCGCAACCGAAACCATCATCGGCCATTGGTTTGCCCAAAACCCGGGCGTGCGCCAGAAAGTGGTGTTGGCGACCAAGGTAGCAGGCCCCTCACGCGGGATGCCGTGGATACGCGGCGACAACTCCGGTCTGACCCGTGCCGAAATTTTGGCGGCTTGCGACGGCAGCTTGAAACGCTTGCAAACCGATGTGATTGATTTGTACCAAATTCACTGGCCGGC
>DLPA01000100.1:1333-3724 GCA_002479815.1 bacterium UBA7470
CAACTGGGCGCTTTGGCCGAATTGGTCAAGGCCGGAAAAATCCGTGCCGTCGGCCTGTCCAACGAAACGCCTTATGGCGTGCATGAGTTCATACGCTTGGCCGATGCCCACGGCCTGCCCCGCGTCGCCACCGTCCAAAATCCTTATTGCCTCATCAACCGCGCATGGGAAAACGGCATGGATGAAAGCTGCTACCGCTTGGGCGTGGGCTTGCTGGCCTACTCGCCGCTGGGCTTTGGCTTGTTGACGGGCAAGTACGACGAAGGCGGCATTCACCAGCCCGCCACCGAAGAGGCTCGCCAAGGCCGCATGGCCCGCTACGACAGCATGAAGGCGCAACGCTGGGGCCGCCCCGAATCCATGACCGCTGCCCGCCGCTACAACGCCTTGGCGCGTGAGCATGGCCTAACCCCCAGTCAATTGGCCTTGGCGTTTTGCTACCACAACCCGCGTGTGGCCTCGACCATCATCGGCGTGACCTCGCAAGCGCAATTGGATGAATGCTTGGATGCGTGGCAGACCCGCCTCACGCCCGAACTGCTCAAAGCGATTGATGCCATTCGCTGGGAGCTGCGCGATCCGGCGCAATGACCATCGGTCACGGTGAACAAACGGCATGGCGAAAAAGAATCAAGCCCACGTCAGTGAAACCCCAGCGACGGCATGGCTCAAGGCGCATGGGGTGGCCTACACCGAGCACCCCTATGAGTACCTCGAACACGGTGGCGCACAGCACAGCGCCGTCGTGTTGGGCTTAGACCCTTTCACGGTGGTCAAAACCCTCATCATGCAAGACCAAGACGCAAAGCCCTTGGTGGTGCTGATGCACGGCAACCGCACGGTGTCCACCAAAAATTTGGCCCGCCAAATCGGGGCCAAGTCCGTCGAACCCTGCAAGCCCGAGGTCGCCAACCGCCACAGCGGGTATTTGGTGGGGGGAACCAGTCCATTCGGCACGCGAAAAACCATGCCCATTTGGGTGGAGGACAGCATTCTTGGCCTTCCCCGCATCGTCATCAACGGCGGGCGGCGTGGGTATTTGGTCGGCTTAAACCCCCAAGTCTTGACCGACGTGCTGGGAGCCAAGCCGGTGCAGTGTGCGCTGGCAGAATGAGGGTATTAACAAAACTAAAGGAGATTCATTTTGAATGCTGTGTATTCCGTGTTAGCGGTCTTTGCCGCTTATTTGATCGGCTCGCTGTCGTTTGCCGTCATCGTCAGTCAAGTCATGGGGCTGTCTGACCCACGCACCTACGGCAGTAAAAATCCGGGGGCGACGAATGTGCTGCGCTCAGGCAGCAAAGCCGCTGCCGCCGTCACTTTGTTGCTGGATGGGGTCAAAGGCTGGATTCCCGTGTGGGCCGTGCAGATGTGGGGCGACAGTTTTGGCGCTGGCCCATTGACCGTGGCCTTGGTCGCCTTGGCCGCCTTTTTAGGGCATTTGTTTCCTGTCTTTTTTGGATTCAAAGGCGGCAAGGGCGTGGCAACCGCCGCTGGCGTGCTGTTCGGCATTCATTGGGGCTTGGGGCTGGCAACCTTGTTGACGTGGGGCATCGTGGTCTATGCCTCGCGCTACTCGTCCTTGGGGGCGTTGGTGGCCGCCGTGTTCGCGCCTATGTTTTACATGTTCGGTTCCAACGTGGCTTGGGAAACCCCCGGCCCATTGATCGGCGCGGTCGTGGTCATGAGTGGTTTGCTGATTTGGCGACATGGCGAGAACATCAGCCGCCTCATCAAAGGCAAAGAATCCAAACTTGGAAGTAAAAAATAAGCCCGGCGCTTTATTGATAAGCGATAACAGCTATGAATTTAGAAAAACCTCAAATCCAACGTCTCCACGTCGCCGCCCGCTACAGCGAAGCGGCTGTGTTCAATGGCGTGGTGTATTTGGCCGGGATGGTTCCCGAATGCGAAGCCACCGACATCAAAAGCCAAACCGCCGATGTGTTGGCGCAAATCGACACCCGCTTGGCCGAAGTCGGCAGCGACAAAAGCCGTTTGCTGCGGGTGCAGATTTATTTGAGCGACATCCGCGACATTCACGGCATGAACGAGGTCTGGGACGCATGGGTGCTGGCAGGCCACGCTCCACCTCGCGCCACCGTACAAGCCGCCCTCGCCAATCCCCACTGGCGCATTGAAGTGGTGGCGACGGCGGCACAAGCTTGAAATACGTTATGCCTCATCACAAAGGGAGAAACGCTCAAATGCGCGATAGTTTTATTTATGTGGCTGATCTGAAAAAGTGAGCTACTTATGGAAGTAATATAAGGCTCAAAGCCGATTTTTATGCTTAAATTCTGCCTCAGCCCGCCACCCGCTCCACCTCAAAGCCCACGATGTTGCGGTCGGTTTTGCTGAACTCCACGCCTATGAGATAAATCGGCTCCC
>DLPA01000031.1:0-3515 GCA_002479815.1 bacterium UBA7470
TGGGCAATGTGCTGGTGTTCAAACCGCGTGCGTCATGAAGGATCGGACGCGCCCGACAAAAACCACACCTGCCAGCCCGCCGCCAGCCATTGCAGCAAGACCAATCCCGACCCCAAGCCATGCCAGAGTTTGAGATTGCCACCTGTGGCGCGTGCAGTGATGATTTGGTGGGCGATGACGGTATCTTGCAACACCGCAGCAAGCACAGCAATCACTACAAAAATAAGAGCTGCTCTCGCTTTTTTATGAAGCGCCAACTGCATTTTTTGTATGTAAAACAACAAAAGCACACATCCCGCCACCAAACTGAATTTGCACACCACGCCGAACAACCACGCGGCCACCGGCCCCGCCACCGCTGGCGACCCCAATTGGGCGAACAGGGCGGGCACGGCGACAAAGGCGATGCCTGAGATGCCGCCCCACCACAGCGCGGCCAGCATCAGCATGGCCCGCGTCCAACGCCGATGAATGAGGCTCATGGGCGACGTTATTCGTAGCGCACGGCGATGATTTCGTAATGACGTGCGCCGCCCGGGGCTTGCACTTCAACGCTATCGCCTTCTTCTTTGCCGATGATGGCGCGGGCAATGGGGCTGTTGATGTTGATGCGGCCCAGTTTCAAGTCGGCTTCGTCTTCGCCGACGATTTGATAAGTGACTTTTGCGCCGCTGTCTTCGTCTTCTAAATCAACGGTGGAGCCGAACACCACTTTGCCATCGGCATTCAGCGCGGCAGGGTCGATGATTTGAGCGGAGGACAACTTTCCTTCCACTTCGGCAATGCGGCCTTCGATGAAACCTTGGCGGTCTTTGGCGGCATCGTACTCGGCGTTTTCGCTCAAATCGCCTTGGGCACGCGCCTCGGCAATGGCGTTGATGACCCACGGACGATCCACGGTTTTCAGTTTGTGCAGCTCGGCTTTCAGGGCTTCTGCGCCGCGTTTGGTCAAGGGAAGCGTGGCCATGATCTTTTCACTCCAAATCAAAGACAAACCGCCACCGGTACTAGCGGTGGCGGTTTAAGGGGTATCTGTCAAAAACCGCCTGTGGGGGCATCAATCGGGGGACTGATGAACAGGCAGCGATGTTGCAATCAGCAAGGTCGGCGCGGAGTGTAAACCAATCTGGTCACGCTAGGGTTACGCCCTAGCACCTCCTTCACGCTGGCCTTGCCTGATAGGTGTGTGCTTAGGCTTGCTGGAGCTGGGCGTGCATTTCTTGGACGGAAATCACATCCAGATGATCCATCGCCTGCATCCCTGCCACGGCAGCTTCCGCGCCTGCAATGGTGGTGAAGGTCGTCACGCGCCCAAGCAAGGCCGAGGTGCGGATGTGGCGAGAGTCGGCAATGGCGTTGCGACGCTCTTCCACGGTGTTGATGACCATCGCAATCTCACCGTTTTTAATCATATCGACGACGTGGGGGCGGCCTTCAGCGACTTTGTTGACGGTTTTGACCTTGACCCCGGCGGCGATGATGGCGGCTGCCGTGCCTTTGGTGGCGAGCAACTCAAAGCCCAAGTCTGCCAGACCACGCGCCACTTCGACCATGCGGGCTTTGTCGTTGTTTTTGACCGACAAAAACACCTTGCCCGAGCGCGGCAGTTTTGTGCCCGCGCCCATTTGGCTCTTGACGAAGGCTTCGCCAAAGGTTTTGCCCACGCCCATGACTTCGCCCGTGGATTTCATCTCAGGGCCGAGGATGGTATCGACACCGGGGAATTTCACGAAGGGGAACACCGCTTCTTTGACGCTGAAGTACGGGGGCGTGACTTCTTGGGTGATGCCTTGCGCGGCCAAGGTTTGGCCTGCCATGCAGCGTGCGGCGACTTTTGCCAACTGAATGCCGGTGGCTTTGGAGACATAGGGCACGGTGCGACTGGCGCGGGGGTTGACTTCCAAGACGTAAATCACGTCTTGCCCCTCGACTTGCTGAATGGCGAACTGCACGTTCATCAAGCCGACCACGTTCAACGCGCCCGCCATTGCGGCAGATTGACGTTTCAACTCGGCCACGGTGTCGGCTTTCAGGCTGTACGGGGGCAAGGAGCAAGCCGAGTCGCCCGAGTGAACGCCCGCTTGTTCGATGTGCTCCATCACACCGCCGATGAAGGTGCGGCCTGCGGGGTCGCGCAAGCAATCGACATCGCACTCAATGGCATCGTTCAAGAAGCGATCCAAAAGCACGGGGGAGTCGTTGCTGACTTTGACGGCTTCGCGCATGTAACGCTCTAAATCGCGTTGCTCATGCACGATTTCCATCGCCCGACCGCCGAGCACATAGCTCGGACGCACCACCAACGGGTAGCCCAAGGTGGCGGCTTTTTCTAGGGCTTCGGCCTCGGTGCGGGCGGTGGCGTTGGGGGGTTGCTTCAGGTTCAGCTCGCGCAGCAGGGCCGAGAAACGCTCGCGGTCTTCAGCGGCATCAATCATGTCGGGGCTGGTTCCGATGATGGGCACGCCTTCGGCCTCCAAGCCCAGCGCCAGCTTCAGCGGGGTTTGACCGCCGTATTGCACGATCACGCCGGTGGGTTTTTCTTTGTCCACAATCTCCAGCACGTCTTCCAGCGTCAAAGGCTCAAAGTACAAGCGGTCGGAGGTGTCGTAATCGGTGGAAACGGTTTCGGGGTTGCAGTTGACCATGATGGTTTCATAGCCATCTTCGCGCATGGCGAGGGCGGCGTGAACGCAGCAGTAATCAAACTCAATGCCTTGGCCGATGCGGTTGGGGCCACCGCCCAGCACCATGATTTTTTTCTTGGTCGTGGGTTCGGCTTCGCACTCGTCTTCGTAAGTCGAATACATATAGGCCGTGTTGGTGGCAAATTCTGCCGCGCAGGTATCGACACGTTTATAGACGGGGCGCACGCCCAAGGCACGACGCGCCTCGCGCACGGCTTTGTCGGTCGTGCTCAACAATTTAGCCAAGCGACGGTCAGAAAAGCCTTTTTTCTTGAGCGTGCGCAGTTGTCCAGCAGACAAGCTGGCGAGTGCGCCCGCGCCTTTTTCGGCGACCAAGGCATCCAGTGCCAACTCGTTTTTCACGATGTCTTCGATTTGCACCAAGAACCATTTGTCGATTTTGGTGTGCTCATGCACCTCGTCCAGCGACCAGCCGGCGGCAAACGCATCGCCCACATACCAGATGCGGTCGGGGCCGGGTTCACCCAGTTCGCGCTCCAAAATTTCGCGGTCTTGGGTTTTTTCGTTCATGCCATCGACACCGACTTCCAAACCGCGCAAGGCTTTTTGGAAGCTCTCTTGGAAGGTGCGGCCCATCGCCATGACTTCCCCGACAGATTCCATTTGGGTGGTCAAACGACTGTCGGCGGCTGGGAATTTCTCGAATGCAAAGCGTGGAATCTTGGTGACCACGTAGTCGATGCTAGGCTCGAAGCTGGCAGGCGTTGCGCCGCCGGTGATGTCGTTGCGCAGCTCGTCCAAGGTATAGCCCACCGCCAACTTGGCAGCGACTTTGGCAATTGGGAAGCCCGTGGCTTTGGAGGCCAGTGC
>DLPA01000031.1:3637-3804 GCA_002479815.1 bacterium UBA7470
GGATTGACCGAGAACTGCACGTTGGAGCCGCCTGTGTCCACCCCAATTTCACGCAGCACCGCCAGCGAGGCGTTGCGCATGATTTGGTATTCCTTATCGGTGAGCGTTTGCGCGGGGGCCACGGTGATGGAATCGCCCGTGTGAACGCCCATCGGATCGACGTTCTC
>DLPA01000031.1:3938-4210 GCA_002479815.1 bacterium UBA7470
TACTCTTTCCAACCCAAGAGCGACTCTTCAATCAACAGCTCATTGGTGGGCGAGGCTTCCAGCCCGCGTTTGCAAATCGTCTCAAACTCTTCAGGGTTGTAGGCAATGCCGCCGCCCGTGCCGCCCAAGGTGAAGCTAGGACGGATGACGGTGGGGAAGCCGACATGCTTTTGCACGCCCCAAGCTTCGTCCATGCTGTGCGCGATGCCTGAGCGGGCCGAACCCAGCCCGATTTTGGTCATCGCGTCTTTGAACTTCAAGCGATCTTCGGC
>DLPA01000013.1 GCA_002479815.1 bacterium UBA7470
CTTCCATGACGCGGCGCAAGCCTTGAATTTCGTCGCCGTAAATGGCGCGACCACCCAGCACCATTTTGAAGCCGTTGTAGTCTTTGGGGTTGTGGCTGCCGGTGACTTGAATCCCGCTGCGGCACAGGGTGCTGGCGGCGAAGTAGAGCATGGGCGTGGTGACCATGCCCACGTCGATGACTTCGATGCCCGTGGAGGCCAGCCCACGCATCAGGGCTTGGCTCAAGGCGGGGCCGCTCAAACGCCCATCGCGCCCCACAGCAACCACACGCTCGCCTTCAGCAAGGGCGGCAGTACCAAACGCCCGCCCCAAGCCTTCGGCCACGGCTTCGTTGAGGGTCGCGGGCACGATGCCGCGCACATCGTAGGCTTTAAAGATGGAAGGACTGACTTGCATGGGGAGTACTCCTAGAGGTGAATAAAAACGCGAAATGCGTTGCCGACGGCCTATCGTAGCAAGACATCAAGGCATCCAACCTATATATCAGCAGTTCAGTCTTATAAAAAAGAATAGTAAAAAATGTGAGCTGCTTACGCAATAAATACAAATCTTTTGGCTTATTTGAATCTAAAAAACAGTTGAAAAAATCCAAAAAACTGCCGCTAACCCCGTTTTGGAGGCCTGAAAACAGGTTTTTTCAGGCCTAGAAGGACATTTCTGAAGAAAAATGGGTGATTTTTTAATTTCAAATAGGCTGAAAGTACCGCATTAATTGCGTAAGCAGCTCACTTTTTTTACTATGATTTTTGTGGGTTCTTCATGGGCTATGTGACGATTTTGGTGACGAAGGCATCGAGGCGGTGTCCTAGCGTACCGTCGCCGCTTAAGGTGATGAGAAGTTGGTGGGTGGCGCGGGTCGCGGCGACGTAGAACAGGCGGGCTTCGTCTTGCAGTTCGGTATGCGGCAAGGGCATGAGGCCGACACCGGGCAAGGCCACGAGGGGAAATTCCAGCCCCTTGCTGGCGTGCATGGTGAGGAGGTGAATGGCATCGCCATGGGGGGTGTAGGGGTGTGCGTCGTCCCCCACGACACGGTGGGGCAGCTTGTGGTGGCGCAAGGCGTTGGCGCAAGCGGTTTTGATGTGGTGGTCGCGGCACAAAATCGCCATGTCGCTCCACGCATGACCGAGTTTGTGGGCATCGCGCAAGTAGTGGGCAATGGCAAAGGCTTCATCACGCAAGTGGGGGAAACGCAGCACCACGGGTGCAGGGCCTTCACGCCCGCAACTGATGGGGGGGATGAGCGGAATGCCATCGTCGTTGCTGGCTTCGGCCTCTAAGACTTCGGCAGCGACGGCGCGGGCCAACTCCAACACTTGGCGGGTGTTGCGGTAGTTGATTTTGAGGATGGTGGTGCGCCCCTGCGCCTGTATGCCCACGCTTTTGAGGCTGAAGCGGCGGCGGCGCTTGGCAGCGTAAATTTTTTGCGCGTCGTCAAACACCACCAGCAGTTGATTGCTGCGGGGATCGACCATTTGCACAGCCAGCTTCAACCAGTGGGGCGCAAAGTCGTGTCCTTCGTCGATCAGCACCGCGCGGTATCGACCGCTAGGGATGTGGCCCATTTCTACGGCTTGAATGAAGTTCTGAACTAGATTTTCAGAATACACCCCGCTATCAGAGGTGTAGTGCGGTAGGGGCTGCGCGAACTCGATCAACTGCTCTCGACACCAGCGATGGAAGTGCCGCACCTGCACCGCGTGTGCCACGCCTTTGGCAAGGATCATGGCCTGTAGGTGTTGTGCCAAGGCCTTGTTGAAGCACAAGATCAACACAGGCGAGGTGTGGGCGGTGGCGGCCTTGGCTAAATGCTCGGCACGGTAGCCCAAAATCAAAGTTTTGCCTGAGCCTGCAACGCCGTGAATGACACGATGGCCGTCACCCAAAGACCGCGCCAATTGTTCTTGCTGCAAGTCCATCACGCGCATGAGGCTGGGCAAGTCTTCTTCAATCAAAGGCGGTGAAGATGAGGTGGTGGAGACGATGGCAGCGGGTGAGGTCGCAGTAGGCTCTGAGGCTTGATAGGGGGGATGGGGATCGGACAAGCCGCCTTGCACGGGCAAGCGAATTTGCGGAAACAGGATCCAGCGCACCCGATCCAGCTGCGGCTCGCTCATCATGCCTTGCATCATGTAGGGGAACATCTCCCACAAACGGCTTTGCAGGTCTTCGGGGGAGATGGATTCGGTGATGTCGTCACGGCACAGCACCCGATGCGGCTCCAACACTTGCGCTAAATCCTCGTCTAAAAATTGTCTGCGGCTGAGGTGCGTGAACACCACGCCGTAGCTCCACGGGAAGGCCAATTTGCCACGCTGTCGGCCTTCAGGCCGCACCAAAGGGGGATCGCGCTCCAGCGCCTGCACGACTTGGTGTGCGTATTGCCGCGCTTGCTCCATCGGGTTGACGACGGTTTTGGGCTGGCCTTGGGCATTCACGATCGTCCATGTCTGCTTGTCGGCGTAGCGCAGGGTGTCCAGCTTCCAGTCTTTCACCTCTAGTATCAGTAGCCCCCGACTGGGGTGGAGCACTAAAAAATCAGGATGAAGTTGCCGCGTTCCCACGGGTACGTCGTACCACAGCAGGTAGTCTTGATCGAGTTTGTCTTGCAATCGCTCGGCCAGACGACGCTCGCCCGAGGTCATCCGCGATACACAAGCACCCAAGGCGGGAATCAAAGTAGCCATCGTGTGTTTATGGGGTCAGAGTTGGGCGGATTGTCCCCTGAAACAAAACGAAAAAAACCGAAACCGTCCTGAGACTTCAACGAGGATGCAGGCGACGATGATGCCCTCACGTCGCCATTGACGTTGTTTTTGCAGGAGTGATGAAATGAAAGTTTGGATCAAACGCACCGTGTTGGGTTTGCTCAGTGCCACCGTGTTGGTGGGGGGCTTGGCCGCGTGTGCGGGCAAAGGGTCTCATGGGCCGTGGACGGAGGAGCGTGTCGGTGAAGTGCGCGGCAAGGTCGTTGAGCGCATCAGCAGCAAATTGGACTTGACCGAGGCGCAGCGTCAAAAACTCAATGTGCTGGCCGATGAAGTGCTGGCGCAGCGCAAAGCCTTGCGTCAAGGTGCTGGCGAGCCACGGGCGCAAATGCAGGCCATCATTCAGGGCCAGACGTTTGACCGCCAGCGCGCACAAGCCTTGTTGTCGCAAAAAACCGAGGCGGTGCAAAGCCACGGGCCTAAAGTGATCGCGGCTTTGGCGGATTTTTACGACAGCCTCAACCCCGAGCAGCAACAAAAAGTGCGCGAACGCTTGGCCCAAGGCAAAGGCGGCTGGTGGCGGCATTGAGCGTCTGCTGTGCCAGGCATGATATTGTTGCCTAATGAACCGCATCTTGCTGATTGACGACGACGCACAACTCGGCCCCCCCTTGGCGCTGTATTTCCAGCGTTTTGAATTGGCGTTGACGCAGGCCCTACGACCCAGCGAGGGGCTGGCCTTGCTGCGGGGTGGCGGCCCCCCGTTTGACGCCGCCATTTTGGATGTGATGCTGCCCGAAATGGACGGCTTTGAACTGTGCCGCACCTTGAGGAAAGAAAGCGACATCCCCATCGTGATGCTCACTGCCAGAGGCGATGTGATGGACCGCGTGGTGGGCTTGGAGTTGGGCGCGGACGACTATTTGCCCAAGCCGTTTGAACCCCGCGAGTTGGTGGCTCGCCTGCAAACGGTGCTGCGCCGCCGCGTGGCTGCGCCCAGTGTGGCGGCGAGTGCGCCCCCTCATCCCTCCACATCGCCTTTGGTGTTTGAGGGTTTGAGTCTTGACCCCGTGCGCCGCAGTGTGCAACGCTTAGGCACAGAAGTCGAACTCACGGGCACTGAGTTTGAACTGCTGTGGCTGCTCGCCCAAGAGCCGGGGCGGGTGTTGAGCCGTGACGATATTTTGAATCACTTACGTGGTCATGAGGTCGATTTGTACACCCGTGCGGTGGACATTGTGGTGAGTCGCTTGCGTAAGAAACTAGAGCCGCTGGAGGCCATTAAAACCTTGCGGCACGCAGGATATGCCCTCGCCTTACGGCGTTTGGGCTGAGGAAAGCGCGGCCTGACGATGTGGATTGCCCAACTCAAGCAGCGTTGTTGGCGCTTGTGCCACCAAACAGGCGCAAGGGCCTTGTATGCACGCCAAGCCATACGCCACTCGCTGAAACTGCGTTTGATTCTCTTGTTTTGGGTGCTGGCTTTCAGCGTGGGCTTCTTGTTTTGGGGCGGGATGCAAAAGGCGTTTTCGATTGGCTGGCGCGAAGCCGCACGCCCTTTGCTGATGGATTATGTCGATCGCTTGACCGCAGACTTGGGCACGCCACCCGACCCTGAGCGTGCAGCGGCATTGCTGGCGAAACTACCGATTACCTTGCGGATCGACGGGCCACAAGTGCAATGGCAATCGCATCCTGTGACATCGGGGCGTGAATCTCCATTCGAACGTGCGGGGGGCACGCAGCGGGTGCTTGAGCGCACGACCGCAGACGGGCATCGCATTGAATGGGGTTTGAGTGCCGAGGCATTTACGCATCGTCCCCGACTGGCGTGGTTGATCTTGCTGGGCTTACTGATCTTGACGGCGTGGGCCTACGTCATGGTGCGGCGCTGGCTGCGTCCTTTGGATGACATCGGCGCAGGCGCTGAACGCTTTGGGGCGGGACAATTTGATTTGCCTATTCCGATACGACACGCACATGCCCCTGACGAGCTAGGTCAGTTGGCTCAAACCATCAATGTCATGGGGCAAGACATCCACCAGATGCTAGAGGCCAAACGCGCACTCTTATTGGCCATCAGTCATGAGCTTCGCAGTCCTTTGACTCGCGCACGCCTGCATACCGAGTTGTTGCCGGAAACCACAGAGCTTCAAATTCAGCGTGCTGGGCTGATGCGTGACTTGGACATCATGGCTCAACTCATCAATGACTTGCTGGAAAGCGAACGCTTAAGCGGTCATCATCGCGTCTTGCATCGCGAATGGACGGCAGTCGGCGAGCTGATCCAGCAGATGCTGTCTGAAGACCCTGTGCTGCAACGGCTGGCTCATACGGTACGACAAGCATCTGCAACGGACGTGGGGGCGGAGCGTCTCCCTTTGGCGTATGTGCGTGTCGCCCCTGATGTGCCGGCGCTTTGTCACCTAGACACCCAGCGCGTGCGGGTGTTGTTGCGCAATCTTTTGTTCAATGCCTTGCGTTATGGGCAGGGGCTTGAGTCGCCACCAGACCTGGATGTGAGGTGGACAGCAAGCCCTTCAGAAGAACACGCTCACGAGGGGATGGTTCACATCAGCCTACGCGATTTTGGCCCGGGCGTAGAAGCGCATCAGCTTATCCATCTTGGGCAGGCTTTTTACCGCCCTGACAGTGCCCGTAGCCGCGAAACGGGCGGTGTCGGGTTGGGTTTGTACTTGTGCCGCCTGATTGCACAAGCGCACGGCGGAGATATAGAGTTCAGAAACGCAAGCCCGGGGCTAGCGGTGCAGGTGCGCTTGCGTTGCGACTCTTGCGGTTCAAGCACAAAGGCTTAGGTCAAAATGAAGATCCACACCTGCGGCTTGTAAACGCGCATCATCTACCATTTGCATCAAACGCACGGATAGCATCAAACGGTTACCACTGACTTCAGGAATCAAACCGGATTCTTTTGGAAGTCGTATCCGCAACAATTGCACAGAACGCCCGGCAGGCAAACTTTGTTGGAAGTGTCCTCCTACCGCAGTGACCCGATGGGTTACGCCTGCTTCTCGCAAAAGACGCAACAACAAGACGATGCCAGACAGCAGAGGCTGTAGCGAGGTACACCAATCCATCAGGTTTTTGCGGCGCATTTCTGGCCGTTTGTGCTGCCAACTGAAATACGCTGGCAGATCGAATTCGCATGTACCACCCGGAATAAAAATCCGACTGCGTATACCCATCAGCCACTCGTTGTCCTGCAAGTCTTGACCACATTTCCCGTTCAGTTGATTCAATTGAGTAAATGCAGTTTCAATTTCGGCAACGACTTGATCCAACACCTGTTCAGCAATGACGGGATTGCCCCGATAGCTGTTGAGGTGTTGCTTTTGTTTCTCTAAATCTTTTAACACATCGGACTTGATGTCCGCACGAGAGGCCACATCCAAAAGCTCAAACAAAGCATGCAAAGCGTAGTGGTGATCCAAGGCTGTATCACGATGAATCAACGACGATAAGCGATGAAACATATGCTCCATCCGCAGATAAGTGCGTACCCGCTCGTTTAAGGGATGTTCGTATAGGATCATGCGTGGTTGAGTCGGGCTGTGGTCAGACCCCAGTATTGTGCCAGTTGGGTAACGCAATCTTGTAACTGCGTCAAAGACAAGCCCTCATTAAAAATCACATCATCCGCTTGAGATAAACGCAATTGTCTTGATGCTTGAGCTTGTATCACCGCCAAGATGGTGTCAGTCGGCCACCCATTTCGTATGCTCACTCTTGCAAGTTGGGTGTCCTGTGTGCAGTCCACCACGCAGACACGATCAAGCTGTTGTCTCCATGTGCTGGACTCTGCCAGTAAAGGAATATCCAGCACGATGACGGGGTAATCCCACAAAGCATCCACTTCTGACGACATGGCTTGCCGAATCAAGGGATGCGTAATCGCCTCGAGCTGCACGCGTGCTTGAGGATATTCGAAAATATGTGCCCGCATGCGATCACGGTCTAGCGCCCCCTCTGGCGTAATAAATGGAGCACCAAAGGTATCACGGATGGGGGTGATGGCCGATCCTTTGGCAGCCGTGACGCGCCGAGCCACGGCATCAGCATCGACCACGCCAGCCCCCAAGCGGGCGAGCAGTCCCGCCACTGTGCTTTTGCCGCTGCCTATGCCACCAGTAAGACCGATTTTCATGCGCTCCGCTCTCAAAAACCAACCCACTCCAGCATACGATCTGCCCCAACGGCCAAGGCGGTAAATCCCCCCAGCGCCAGAAATGGGCCGAAGGGTACGTAGCGCCCCTCGCGCAAGCTTTGATTGAACTTCATGGCAATGCCCACGGCAGAGCCGATGATGGCCGCCATGAGTATGACGGCAGGCAAGGCCTGCCACCCTAGCCAAGCACCCAAAGCGGCAAAGAGCTTAAAGTCACCGTATCCCATGCCTTCTTTACCCGTTGCCAACTTAAACAACCAGTAAATCGACCACAAGGACATATAACCCACCACAGCACCCCAGAGGGCTTGTTCGAGTGGCAGTTGAATCCAGCCTAGGGCTGAAGCACACAAGCCCAGCCAGACCAGAGGCAGCGTCAAATCATCGGGCAATAAGGTGGTATCCCAATCAATGGTGGCCATGGTCAAAAGCATGGCACTAAAAACAGCCCACACGCCTGCGCTCGGTGTCAGCCCCCAGCGCCAGACACACCCTGCAAATAGACCCGCTGTTGCAAGCTCTATGAGTGGGTAGCGCCAAGAAATACCTGTACCACAAGACGCACATTTGGCCCGCAAAACTAAAAAACTAAGCACTGGGATATTTTCATACCACTTAATTTGGTGCCCACAATGTGGGCACGCAGAGCGAGGTGTCATCAGATTGTATGTCGGCCCTTGGGGCGCTTCTTGCCCTTGATAACTGGCGACCTCGACAGCCCACTGCTGCTCTAGCATCTTAGGATACCGGTGAATGACGACATTTAAAAAGCTGCCGATCACCAATCCTAAAACGCCAGCACCGATCACAATCAATGAAATGTCGGGCATTAAACAACCTCGCCCAGTTTGAAAATAGGGAGATACATGGCCACGACAATGCCCCCAATTAAGCCTCCCAGAAAGACGATGATGATGGGTTCCATCAAACTGGAAAGACCTGCCACCATGTCATCCACTTCTTCTTCATAAAAGTCAGCGGCTTTGCCTAGCATATGGTCAATGGAGCCAGACTCTTCGCCAATGGCGCACATTTGCAAGACCATCACTGGGAAGAGATTCGCATTCGTCATGGCGGCAGTCAAGCTGGTTCCGGTTGAGACCTCTCGTTGTATCACATCGGTTGCTTTCTGATAGACGCTATTGCCTGCTGCGCCACCTACCGAATCTAAAGCTTCTACTAAGGGCACACCTGCAGCAAACATGGTCGCTAACGTTCTCGTCCATCGAGCAATCACAGATTTTTCGACCAATGTACCAAAAATAGGCATTTTCAGCATAATTCGGTCCATCACCATTTGTACTTTTTCATTGCGCTTCCATGCCTGCATGAAGAAGTACAAACCTCCCCCAATAGATCCAAAAATCAACCACCAATACGCAACAAAGAATTCACTAATCGCAATCACAAAGAGGGTGGGCGCTGGTAAGTCTGCGCCAAAAGACGTAAAGACTTGTTTAAATGCAGGAACCACAAAAATCATAATCACAGCGGTTACCACAAACGCGACGACCACCACAGAAATAGGATACATGAGGGCTGATTTAATTTTGGACTTCAATGCCTCAGTTTTCTCCATATAAACGGCAAGTCGATCTAATAATTGATCCAAAATACCTGCTGCCTCGCCAGCCTCTACTAAATTGCAATAAAGATTATTGAAATAAAGAGGATATTTTCTAAAGGCTTTACTCAATGACGTACCTGTTTCAATGTCATTGCGAATATCGTTCAGCAACTTGGCAACGCTCGGGTTCGCATTCCCACGGCCTACGATGTCAAAAGCCTGCAGCAAAGGGACGCCAGCCTTCATCATCGTAGACAGCTGTCGCGTAAAAATAGTAATGTCTTTTGGCGTGATCTTTCTGCCACTTGACATCCGGCGCTTCTTGATCTTGGTAGGCAAAATGCCTTGCCGACGAAGGGATGCTTGCACTTGGTTTTCACCCATGGCTCGGGTTTCACCTCGCACGATCTTGCCGTTGCGGTCTTTACCTTCCCATTCAAAAACGACTTCTTTGGCGCCAGATGAAGCAGCAGTTGCCATATCAATTACTCACAGTTGATGCAGTTGATGTCAAGGAATATTACTCGTTGGTACATCCAAGCACTTCCTCTAAGGAGGTCACGCCTTGTTTGACTTTGTGAAGGCCAGATTGTCTTAAAGTCCTGACTCCTTCTTTGGTCGCCTGGGCAGCAATTTCCATCGCACTTCCCCCTCTAAGAATGATACGCTGCATATCTTCTGTGATTGGCATGACTTGATAGATACCTACACGCCCCTTATATCCACCATTGCACGCTGCACAGCCGACAGGTTTATAAGGCACCCAACTTCCATCCAATTCATCTTCCTTATAGCCTGCTTCTAACAAGGCTTTGGCTGGAATATCCATCGGTTCCTTGCAAACCTTACACAGACGGCGAGCCAAACGTTGTGCAGTGATTAAGATCACGCTAGAGGCAATGTTGAAGGGCGCAATGCCCATGTTTAACATCCGAGTCAGGGTGGTTGGCGCATCGTTCGTGTGTAAAGTCGAGAGGACCATATGTCCTGTTTGAGCTGCTTTGATGGCGATATCAGCAGTTTCTAAATCTCGAATTTCCCCTACCATGATGACATCTGGGTCTTGGCGTAGAAAGGACTTGAGTGCGGCCGCAAATGTCAACCCTGCTTTATCGTTGACATTGACCTGATTCACACCTGGTAAATTGATTTCAGACGGATCTTCAGCAGTCGAGATATTGATACCCGGTTTATTCAGAATATTCAAGCAGGTGTACAACGACACCGTCTTTCCAGAACCTGTTGGTCCCGTGACCAATACCATGCCATAAGGGCGATGCACAGCGTTAAGTAAACGCGCTTTTTCCTCTGGTTCGTAGCCCAAAGCCTCAATTCCTAACCGCGCACTGCTGGGGTCCAGAATACGGATCACAATTTTTTCGCCAAACAGCACGGGCAAGGTGCTGACACGAAAATCAATGACGTTTTTACCGATCTTCAACTTCATGCGGCCGTCTTGCGGCACCCGTTTCTCAGAGATGTCCATCCGAGAAATCACCTTGATGCGGGACGCCAATTTATCTTTGATGGCGACAGGAGGTGAGGCAATTTCGCGCAGCTCACCATCTACCCGAAAACGTACCCGGTAAGTAAATTCGAACGGTTCGAAGTGCAAGTCTGATGCACCCATTGAGTAGGCATCAATCAGCATTTTTTGCAAAAAACGCACCACAGGGGCGTCTTCCACGTCGGTAGGTGCTTCTTCATTACTGACGGGATCTGCAACTTGATCTTCTTCAAACTCAAAATCGTCACCAATGATGGTATCCATTGCTTTGGAGACAGATTCTGCTTGAGCATCCACCAGTTTGCTGAGCTTGTCGTACTCCACAATGATCCAATCCACTCCCATCTGGGTGGCGAATTTGATTTTGTCAGCAACTTGCTGGTCAGTAGGGTCTGCAGTGGCGACAATCAAGCGGCCGGCTCTCTTTGCCAACGCTAAGACCTTATGGTCCTTTGCAAACTTAGCGTCCAGCAAATCCTTAGGCAGGCGCTGTACATCAACGGTTGCCAAGTCCAGCAACGGCGCACTAAAGGCCGATGACACGACATGTGCGAGGTCAGCGGCAGAGACTGCGCCAGAACCGGTCAGTTCAGCAATGAAGCTGGACCTTGACGTGAGCGCTTTTTTATAAATCTCGTCTGCTGTCCCATGCTGAAGCTTACCGGCAGCGATCAACGCACGGGCCAAACCTGGCAAGGTGGTGGGAGGAACTGTGCCAGCAGGAGAGGCGGACAGGGGTCGGTCAGAGGTAGCCATAAGGTCGTAATCTAGCGTAACTGAGGCGTGTAAATATGAAAGCGAATGCAAGTAATTGCAAGAAACCTTGAAGCTTGTTTAAAAAGACCACATTTACAACTGCCTCTCATGGTCAATGCTGAAAGGTTTCAGTCTTTCGTCTCTGCGTCCCGAACGTCCTGCGCGGGCAAACTAGTTGACATCTCGAAGCTGTGTGGCTGTCAAAACCAAGCGTTCATTCAATGCCGACGATGCTGCAAAGAGCGCGCCAGTTGCAGCAACCCTTCCTTAAAACGCGTCTCAGGCAGGTGCGTCAGGGCATCCATGGCCCGTTGCGCTTCAGCCCATGCCGCAGCACGTGTGAATTCCAGTGCCCCAGATTGGCGTATGAGCAGTAAGACCCGATCCAAGTCAACGTTTCCGCCTGTCTCAATTGCATCAACTAAGAGGTGTTTGTGTTCTGCTGCTACGTGCGCCATTGCGTAAATCATGGGCAGCGTCACTTTCCCTTCGCGCAGATCATCGCCTAAGTTTTTACCCAAGGTTTGCACATCGCCATCGTAATCCAGGACATCATCAATGATTTGGAAGGCTGTTCCCAGCGCTTGACCATACTCAGCGCACGCATTTTCGATCTCTGTACTCAGGCCTGCGACAATCGCAGGCAATCGGGCACTGGCCTCGAACAACTTGGCTGTTTTAGAGCGTATCACCTGCAAATATTCTTCATGCGTCAAATCGGCGTTGCGGGTGTTCATCAACTGCATGACTTCGCCTTCAGCGATCACATTGGTGGCTTCGGCCAGCACTTCCATGACGCGCATATGGTTGACTTCAACCATCATTTGAAACGCGCGCGAGTACAAAAAATCTCCCACCAGCACACTTGCGGCATTACCAAACAACTGATTGGCTGTGTCACGACCTCGGCGCAAAGTGGATTCATCAACCACATCGTCGTGTAATAAAGTGGCGGTATGAATAAATTCGACGACAGCAGCCAACTGAAATCGGGTGGCTTGTTGATACTTCAACGCGCCAGCCATCATCAACAACAACGCGGGTCGCAGACGCTTGCCGCCTGCGGAAATGATGTATTGACACACCTGCCCCACCAAAGGAACACCAGTGTTCAAGCGAGAGGCAATGACATGATCCACCTGCATCATGTCTTGTTGAATCAATTGCAGGGGCGATTGTTCGAGAGTAGCGGTCTGAGACAAAATCGTGCTTCCAGTTCTGTTTCTGTATTTCTATTCCACCATCCGTGGTACGCACACCCACAGGTGGAATTCAGCGGGCTGAATGTTAACCGCCCTCAGTCCTTGATCGTCGGTCTTGAAGGCTGCGTCGTGGACAATGCTGCCTTGCAACATCACTGAAAAAGGAAACTGTCATGGCCCGTGTCGTTTTTAACCAGAAAGGTGGCGTGGGAAAGTCCACCATTGCCTGCAATCTCGCCGCGATCAGTGCCGCGCGTGGTTTGCAAACCTTGCTGATTGATCTAGACCCACAAAGCAATTCCACTGCTTATTTACTAGGGCATGACCGTGATGAGAAACAAGCCACAGTCGTGGACTTCTTTGCCAATACCCTCGGGTTTAGCTTGCGTCCTACCCCCATGAGCACCTACATCATCCAAAGTCCTTTTGATAAATTAGATGTGATGCCTTGTGGTGTCGGATTGGAGGAGTGGCAAAGCAAGTTGGAGTCGCGCCACAAAATCTACAAGCTGCGCGAAGCCTTACAGCAACTGAGTCAAGACTATGAGCGCATCTACATCGACACGCCACCTGCATTAAATTTTTTCACACGCTCGGCCTTGATGGGGGCTAAAAGCTGTTTGATTCCTTTCGATTGCGATGACTTTTCTCGTCAAGCGCTTTACGCTTTGCTGGACAACGTGGCTGAAATTCGGGCCGACCACAATCCTGAACTGCGGGTCGAAGGGATTGTGGTCAATCAGTTTCAGTCACGCGCGAGCTTGCCGCAGCGCATTGTTCAGTCGTTGATTGATGAAAACTTACCTGTCCTGCAACCTTATTTGCCTTCGTCCGTCAAGATACGCGAATCGCACGAGCGTTGCTTGCCCATGATTCACCTTGATCCTAAACACAAGCTCACACAAGCCTTTGTAAGGCTGCATGATGCTTTAAAAGATTGATGTGCTGCTGTGCAGCGGTTGTATGCGGAGTATGCAGAAGAAACAAAGTTCATTGCAGCTTCGCTAACAATGCGCCATGAGCATGGGTTTCTTGATCTCCCACAAAAATCCAAACCTTCATGGTCTGCGCTGTCGCAAGCGTCAGTGCCAGTGCTTGGCCTTGCTCATCCCTCATCGCGTTTAATTGAATCAAACGGTTGCCGCTGGGGTGCAGCATTTCCAAGGTGTCGCCCACCGAAAGTACATCTTTGAGTTCGACTTCAGCCCACCCTTCAACCACCCGCCGCACTTGGCCCACGTACTGACTGTGCTGCGCTTGTGCCCCACCCCTTTCATAGGCTTGGTAATGGTGCGAAGGGCGACGCTCTAAAAAGCCACTGGTGTAGCCCCGATGTGCCAAGCTTTCGAGTTGCGCGATCCACTCAGGATTAAAAGGGCGACCCGCCACCGCATCATTGATCGCACAGCGGTAAATTTGGGCGGTACGTGCCACGTAGTACAGGCTTTTGGTACGTCCTTCGATTTTCAGCGCATCCACCCCCATCTTGACCAGTCGGTCAATGTGCTCCACCGCCCGCAAATCCTTGCTGTTCATGATGTAAGTGCCATGCTCATCCTCCATGACGGGCATGAGTTGACCAGGGCGCTCTAACTCTTCTAGCAAATAAACCTGATCTGCCAAAGGATGACGACGCACGCCACCGCAGGCAGCGAAGGCGTTTTCTGCGTCTTGTTGTTCCTTGGCAAAATCAAAGTCCTGCCCCAGTGGGACGGCACGCATCTCTTCTTTGTCGATTGCTTGACTGCGATGAGCGTCTTTCGTCAAGCCTTGCTCGGCATCGCGGCGGTTGAAGTAGCCCGACAACAAGCACCGACCCGAATAGGCGATGCACAGCGACCCATGCACCAGAACCTCGATTTCTATATCGGGGCATTCATTGCGTATGGCCTCTATCTCGTCCAAACTCAGCTCGCGCGACAAAATGATGCGTCTCACCCCCACTTTTTGCCAAAACTTCACAGCCGTGTGATTGGTCGTGTTGGCTTGCACCGATAGATGTATCGGTATATGCGGCCATGCGCCGCTGTGCATCTTGTTCAGCACCATCGTGATCAGTCCTGGATCGGCCAGCGTCAAACCATCGGGTCGCACTTGCACCAGCGGGTCTAGATCATCCAAATAAGTCTTTACCCTATCGTGATGCGCCAGCAAATTACTGGTGAGAAAAAACTTTTTACCACGATCATGGGCTTCTTGTATGCCTTGGGCGATGTGGGCGAAGTCAAATTCATTGTGGCGGGCACGCAGTGCATAACGAGGCTGGCCGGCGTACACCGCATCAGCTCCAAAATCGTAAGCAGTACGCATATGCGCCAGAGATCCGGCGGGCAAGAGTAATTCAGGGGGGCGTGTCACAGGCATCATCACAAACAAGGCAAGCCAGAAAAGCAGCGGACTGCTGACGATAAAAGTTTGCTATTGTCGTACTTGTACAAAAACCTATGAATGCTGACTGGGATCAAGCAAGCCGCAGGTGCAAGCACAGACAATGGATGCCATGGAACACACTGAACTTTTGATTGCTGGTGCTGGCATCGGTGGCTTGGCCTTGGCCTTGGCGGCGCGTCGTGCAGGCGTGGCAGTGCAGGTGCTGGAGCAAACCCCTGTGTTGGCTGAAGTGGGTGCAGGCATACAACTCGGGCCGAATGCGGTGCGAGTGCTCGACGAATGGGGCCTGATGGAAGCGTTGCGGGGGGTGGCCGCCTTCCCCGAGGCCATCTCTGTGCGTGATGCCCACGATGGCCGGGAACTAGGCCGCCTGCGCTTAGGTTCGCACGCCGTGCGCCGCTATGGTCATGCCTACGCCACCATCCACCGCGCCGATGCACATGGTCTGCTGCACAAAGCGGTGCAGGCTTTAGGCGATGTCGAAATCCGCCTGGGGCAACGGGTGCGAGAAATAGAAGACAAGGGACTACACGTCAACATCACCACCGCGCAGCAGCAAGAATACCAAGCCCACGCGCTTGTCGGCTGTGATGGCTTGTGGAGCATGGTACGACCGTATGTACTGGGAAATCCAGCGCAACGCTTTGCCGATCACACCCGTGCTGCACCGCGCTTTTCTGGACATTTGGCCTACCGAGGCTTGGTGGATATGGCGCATCTTCCAAATCCCTTACAAGCCGCCATTGTCACCGTATGGTTAGGGCCCAAGCTCCATGTGGTGCATTACCCAGTCAGTGCAGGGCGACAATTTAACGTGGTCGCCGTCGTGCATGGGCAAATAAAAGAGCACGATGCGCCCCATTGGTCTCATGAAGCCCATGTGTCGCAACTGATGCAGGCCGTTGGCCCTGTACACGCCAGTTTGACGGCGATGTTGGATGCTGCACCGCAGTGGCGTTTGTGGCCTTTAAACGACCGTCCCCCTATGCGTGGTGCTGCGGAACACGCCCGTGGTCGCGTGGCCTTGCTGGGGGATGCTGCCCATCCTATGCGGCCTTATTTGGCGCAGGGTGCGGCGATGGCGCTAGAGGATGCCTGGACGCTAGGGCAATTGCTGCATACAAGATCAGCTGCACAGCCCATCGACTGGGCGGGTTTGTTTCAGCGTTATGCGCAACACCGTTGGACGCGCAATGCCAAGGTGCAGCAACGCGCCATTCGTAATGGCACGGTGTTTCACAGCGACGGCTGGTTGCAACAGGGGCGCGATTGGGCCATGTCTTTGCTGGGCGAGCGACTTTTGGATCAGCCGTGGCTGTACAGCGGCCCACCACCTCTGCATGGCACTTCATAATTTGGAAAGCAGCTTGATAGACAGCCTCATCAGCGGTTTAACGCTTGGGTACGACACCCAGCATCAAATACCGTCCTGCGACCACTTTGACGCGAATTTGGACACGCAGCCCAGCTTTAAGCTGGTTCAGCCACGCCTTCGCCATTGGGCCGTCCTCTAACTCATCCAGCCAAATGCTTTGACCGTTGAGTAGGAAACGCCCTTGATCGACCGCGCCCACCACACCCGCCATCTCGATCAAATCAGGTGCTTGAGCCTCACGGCCTAGGACTTGATCGGCTCGTAATTGACCATTGAGCCAATGCCCTTGCACTTGCACCGTGTCTCCCAGCACAGGTAAGCGGCCTTCAGGAGGGGTGACGGCGATGGTCTTGTCGCCCAATTTCACAGTGAACTGCCCCGTGGCTGTGTCCATAGCGACCACCGTCCCCGTGACATCCAGGACCGCCTTCTCGGGCCAAGCTGCTACCCGCACCTGTGTCGCACGAACGATACCCCCTTGCACTGCACCCATCACTTCCGCGTAGCTTCCATTGCCTAAGAGGGCGGTATTGGTATCGCCTACCCATGTCGCTTGCGACGCATCTACCGGCATTCCTCGCACCACAAATGACGCGGAGCTGACCCATGAAGTGATAGAGCCGCGTAATTCAGCCTCTGGATGTGCAACAGTGGGCGCTTGCACAGTCGCTACCACCAGCGTTCCCGCATTGCGATTCAAGACCCCTTGCACCTGCACTACCGCCCCATCGGGTAAGGCACGCAAACGGTCTAACACGCCCGTGCCAGATACATCGACCTCTAAGCCTTGGGCTGTCACCACCGTGCTCGAAGCCGCACGCCACACCCCCTGCACTTGCAAGACTTGGCCTTCAGGGGGGGCTGCTCGCCACAAGCGCAAGCGTTGTACCAACCACCCTTGCCCGACAGAAGCACGGGTCGTGGCATCCCACGCGCCCGTCACCGTCACCCAGTCCCCTGCTTGCGCCTGTGCGCCTTGGGGCAAGACTTGTGCCGTGTTCAAATCCAACACCAAGCCGCCCATGCGCCATCCCGTCGCAGCATCGCCCTGCAATACGCCCGTCGCCCGTGCAAGGCCATCTTGCAGTGCAGTGACTTTTTCGATGCGGGTGGCTCTTAACAGCGTTGTGGAGCCATTGGCATCGACCGTGCGTCTACCGTACACCCGGACCAAGTCTGTGACTTGTAAGTCTTGCCAACGGGCATAGCCTGAGATGACTGTGGCAACGCCGCCACTGACGTTGTTTGTTTCACCGACGATCTCGACGGTTTGCCCCCACACCACCACACGCGACGCGGCCACATCCAGCTGCTGCACCGGTCCAGCCAGTTGTGACCAGACCTCAACCCGAGTAGCTGCACCTTGTGCATCTAACTCGACGGAGACTTGTTGACCCACTGCCAAATCACTGCCCACCAGCGTTTGGCTGGTGGACAAATCTGCCTGCGTTTCTATACGGGCCTGACTGGAGTCGTAACGCACGCCATCCACCACCACGCTGCCCAAACCGGTCAGCGTGCCCAGCACCATGCCTGTACCTCCCGTGCCGACGCCAGGCAGTAGTGCGGCAAGGAGCAATTCCCCACCGCCACAAGCCACTAAGACCACACTCAAGAAGACGGCCCAAACGGTGTGTAGGAGACGTGGGATGGCGTGCATGATTAGAAAACCCTCAACAAAGTCATTGTCAGGAGGCTGCCCCTGACGCAGGGGCATTGAGCGCAGGCGGCTCTTGCCCCTCATGGAAATACGCGCCCAAGCGCACCAAATGCGGTCCCAAGCCACCGTCTTGCGTATGTAAACGGGTGGCCTCTTGTAAAAACGCATGGAGCATATCGGCCCACAAGCGGCGAGACAGCGCGGCCAACTCCTGTACAGAAGCTTCACTCAAGCCTCCCGCATAGGCCGCTTGCTCTAATAAACGCGGCTCTTGACCATTCAAATTACGTACTGCCGTGTCCAAATGAGCGCCCAAATTGTCCACCCACAAACTCAGTAATTGCTCCCAATCGGCTTGGGGGATGAAGCCTGCGGTACGTACAGATACGCGCTCCACACCGTCTTCCCCCACCGTCAATTCGGCCAGTCCCAAGCGCAGCAATTCATTCAAGACCGATAAGGGGTGGACATCTTGGTTGACGCTGCGGGCCAGCGCCTCAAACGAGTCGCTTCCTCCTTGGCGCGGCAAACTCAAAGGGATGCCCTCGGGTGACGCAAAGGCCGGATCGCTGATCCAACGCGCAAACACTTCGGCGGGAATGCTGCGCTTACTGACCCGTTTGGGTATGGGGCTTTGTCGCCATGCGCTGATGTCTTTGCGGTGAATGCCCGAGCGCAGACTCAGGGCCGAATCTGTTTCCTTTTCCCCATGTTGACGAATTTGGGCCAATGCTTGCTCTAAAAACACAGGTTTGAGCTGAGCGGCAAGCACGGGATAGCCCACACCCTCGCTCACCAGCAAGCGCACCAGTGGCTCTGCCACGCGGCAGACTGCTTCCAAGACGAGAGCTTGCCTTTCAAGCGCGTCCATAGGCGCTTTCAACAAAACAATACAAACAACGACACATAGCCGAAAGTGTAACGAGGCTACTACAAAACCACGTTGATCTAAGGTCAAAACTTACCACTTCAAACATCTGTCTCGACCATGTGCCTCAGCAATCTGTGAGACTTTGACCTTACAAAGACGCCACTACTGCATCTGTCTGTGCAACCACACCCACCAAATCGATCAAATCGCCAGTCCCCGAAGCTACTTCGGTATAGACCCCATCGGCGTTGCCATCTCTGTACACCTCCCAATGCGTGCTGCCGTTGGGCAAGGTGTGGGTTTCAACCACCAAGCCCTGAGACACACTCCAATCGGTGTTGGTGGGTACGACATCGGCAGACAGCAGCACACGCTCGTTACCGTTCCACCCCACCTGAGACACGGCCACTACATCAGCAGCGGTGCTGTCCAGCGTCACCTTAATGGCTTCGCGCATGCTGAACCCCAAGACATTGGTTTGTGGTGCTGCGGTATTGACGTGCGAAGAGGCCACCACGTTGTACAGCCCATCGCCATCGGCATCGCTAAAGCGCAATTGATCGACACGATCCCCCGTTGTCAGTGTGGCAGTGATATCTGACCCACTGACGGCATACACCACGCCGCCCGAAGTGGGCAAAGTCACGCTGTCGCCGTTGGGCAGGGTCAAACTGCCCGCACTGACTTTGCCATCGATGAGTGTGAACGAAAACGCCTCCCCCCAAGCCTCGACCCCATGCCCCCCGCCTTTACCTGCCCCAGCCGCAGGCGTGGTCGCTGTGGCACTGGTGTTGTTAGGGGTCGTTGTGGTGGTATCTGTCAAAACGGGACGGCTACCGGCTTGACCCTGTTGCTGTTTAGGCATTTCAAACTCCTTTAAATCAAATGAGCATCAACAAAACAAACCCTGTGGCAGCAGTCGGGGTGCAAGCCGCGCACAAGATGCCGAACACAGCGTTCAGCATGAATGGGAATTTATCACATTTATTTAAGATGTGATAAATTCCCATAAAAATTTTGTTGAATATCAGTGCTGTGAGGAGAAGCAGAATTTATCCCCGCATCCAGTCGTGATAACGGCGCACCCATGCCAATACACCTTCGGGTGCATGGGCGCGTTTCCATTGGCCGGCGGCGTATTTGTTCGCCTCGGCCAGCGTAGGGTAGCTGTGGATTGTGCCGAGGATGGCGTTCAGCCCCAGCCCATGCTTCATCGCCAGCACGTACTCTGCCAGCAAATCGCCAGCGTGTTCGCCCACGATGGTCACGCCCAGAATGCGGTCTTTGCCCGGCACGGTCAGCACTTGCACAAAGCCGTGGGCGGCGCTGTCGGCAATGGCGCGGTCTAAATCGTCCAGATCGTAGCGCGTCAACTCGTAAGCCACGCCTTGGGCTTGCGCTTCTCTTTCGTTCAGGCCGACGCGGGCAACTTCAGGGTCGGTAAACGTGCAATGTGGGATGACGCGCTCATCTACCGCAAAGCGTTTGAATCGCCCAAACAAGCCATTGACGGCGGCATACCACGCCTGATGCGCCGCCACGTGCGTGAATTGGTACGGCCCCACCACATCGCCAGCGGCGTAGATGTGCGGGTAGCGGGTTTCCAAATACGCATTCACCGCCATGCGCCCATGCGCCGCTGCCGAAATGCCCAAAGCCTCCAGCCCATAGCCTTCCAAACGGGCGACGCGGCCCAC